>NZ_DAZC01000032.1:0-57808 GCF_002508845.1 Methanobrevibacter sp. UBA417 | reverse complement strand
TTGACAGAAAATACAAAAAAATTGTAAACTAAATACGTTATAACATTATTAGTCACGTTAAGAAGTACACATAAAAAAATAGCAGAGTAATAACACAATTAATTGTTACTATGATATAACAATCAAATATCACCACATCTACAAAACCAACATCAAACCATAATAATTAATATTAGGTTCTCACGAACATGTATATAATCAAATTTTGATTAATACAATTTTATAAATATAATATCTAGCCACATGTGGAAAAGCAGTCATCATAGTCATAATGTAAAATACATAATAAACTTAGACCAACGCCATTAAAACACATGGCACAACATATAGGGAAAGTTACAACAAAGATAATTTCTATTAAAATATATTGCAAAATCTAATATTTTTTTATAATATAAGTTAATATATCTTTTTTTTTAATTTATATAAATTTATTAGTATATTTTTCGTTTAAACTTAATTATATTTATATTATTTTTTATAAAAAATATAAAATAATAAAAAATAAATAATTAATAATACTTATTTTATTAAAACTTAAAAACCTAAAAAAATTTAAAAAAAACACTGAAAAAACAAATAATTAAAAAGAGTTAAAAATTAAATTAAAAAGGAGAATTATGGTCTTTAATTTTATCCTTAATTAAACTATGAGGTTCAAGGAAAATACCTAAATCATTATTATTAGCCCTTAATTGTTCAATAATAGCATTAGTAGGTAAAGAAACAGGACAATTTTCAGTGCAAATACCACAGAGAGTACATTTAAACAATCCTGACTTTAAACTAGTATCATGATCACCAATAAAATCACTGAAAGCTACTCCACGACCACCAACATAATTTTCATAACCAAAATCACTACCTATAACATTATAAACAGGGCAAACTGTAACACAATTTCCACAACCTACACACCATAAACATTCATTAAAAGCTTTACTTCGACCATTATCTAAAAATATAACCACAACTTTTTCAGCACCATACATATTCTTAAACAATTTCTTTTCAATATCAGCAGTTTTTGAAGGTCCAGAAACAATATTCATATAAGAAGTAACATGACTCCCAGTAGCATAAATAGTTTCTAATTTAGCTACACTTATTGCATCTTCAATACTTGGAACTAATTTATCAATACCTGCAACAACAATATGTAATTTTTTACTAATCACATGATTAATATTTCCTTCATTATGAATTAAAATTATAGAACCATCTTCAGCAGCAATACTATTAGCCCCAGAAATACCAACATCAGAATCCTTCATCTGATTTAAAACATCTTTTTTAACAGCCTGCATTATCTCATGAGCATCATCTTCAACATGAACATTCATTTCACTATTATTAATCACATTAGCAATTTCATGCACATCTAAATGAGCCGCAGGACAAGTTGGATGAATTGGAATATTATATCCCTCTTTAATTTGTAATATACGATCACCTAAATCTGTAGCTAAAAAATTCACACCATACTCATCTAAACAATCCTCAATTTTAATTTCCCTTAATGTATTAGATTTTGATTTAGTAACTGTAACCCCAGATAAATCTTCATCTTCAGCATTTTCTTTTATTAAATCTACGATTTTATCTTGAGCATCTTCAATTGTTGAAGCAAAAAATGAATCAATACCATTTCTTTTAAATGACTCACAGGCAGTTTTATATAATTCTTCATTATTATTTATACTGTCTTTCCTAATATTTTGAACTTTTTCTTTTAATTCTAGAGATTTAGGTTCTTTCATAATATGATTAGTTCTATCATTTGCTGTTTTGAAAGATTTTCTCATTGTTTCTAATTCATTTTCTTTCATCACATATCCTCTTCTTCTTGTTTTTTTAGATTAGTGCAAATAAATTCAGATAAATCTAATACTTCCATATCTGAATTATCATTAAGGTTTAATTTACAGAATGGACATGCTGTTACTAATAATTCTGCACCAGATTCTTCTGCTTCTTTCATACGATTTTTAGCTATTTCATTACTCATATCATTATATGCAGATTTAACTCCACCACCAGACCCACAACATAGGGCATCTTCTCGATTATGTTTCATTTCAACTAAATCAGCACTACTTTTTATAACTTCACGAGGAGCTTCAGATTCTCCAGCATGACGACATAAATGGCATGGATCATGATAAGTTACTTTGATATCATTTTTTTCAGGACTAATTTTTCCTTCTTTTATAAGTTGATTTAATAATTGTGATATATGAATAACATTAAACTCAGTGTTTAATTTTTCTTTATAATCATTTTTTAAAGTTTTATAGCATCCAGCACAAGATGTGAGTATTGTTTCATTTTGATAATCTTTTAAAAAATTTATATTTTCTTTCATTTGTTGTATTGCAGCATCATGGAATCCTGTTCGTAATAATACAGATCCACAACATGGTTCATTTTCTAAAGTATGGTATTTTATACCTGCTTTTTTAAGTATATATTCTGTTGCATCAGCTATTTCAGGTATTTTTTCACTGGCTGTGCATCCTTTATAATAAAGTATCATGTTTTAATTTTCCTAAAAAATTTTTTTATTCCTTTTTATCTTTTTCATCTTCTAATATTATTTCATTTTTAATTGCTAATTCTCTCACTAAATCATTAATATTTTGATTTAAATCATCAATTTTAATATATAATCTAAATATTAAGTAAAAACATCCTAAAATTGCTATTATGAATAATAAATTTGCACCTGTAGCTATACCGAATACATGTGCTATAGAATCTATTGTATTTGGTACAAATGCAAACAGAACAAGGAAAACCCATAATATAGCCCATAATATAAACGTTGGAAGACTAGTTTTTTCTTTTGTATATCTATGATAAATTAAAATAACTGCTACAATAGCTATAATTAAAAATATTACTTGATATAATAATAATTGTTGCATTGTATTTACCTACCTATCTTTTTATTAAAATCTAAATAAATCTAAAATCATTTGGAACATAATTTTTAGTCCTACCATTAAATTAGTCCCTTTTTCTTGTGTTTCTGGAGTGTATATAGTTGTAATTGTTACTTCTCCTACAGATATTTTATTTAACTTTATCTCTTTAATGAATTCAGAAGATACTCCATAACCTTGGGAAACTACATCAATTTTACTTGCAGCATCTGCTGAAAATGCTCTTAATCCTGATTGTGAATCTTTTACTTTAACTCTATAAAATATTAATGTAAGTAAATTCATCATTGTATTTGCAAAATTTTTACTTCTAGGCATATCTTCAAAAGGTCTTGCACCTATTACTGCTTCAACTTGACCTTGTTTTAATGGAAAACATACTTTTTTTATATCTTCAACTTCATGTTGTCCATCTGCATCAAATGTCACAATATATTTAGCATTATGTTTTAAAGCTGTATTCATTCCAGTTTTTAATGCTGCTCCTAAACCTCTGTTTATTACATGGGACACTATAATAATATTATTTGGATATTTTATTTGACTTTCTTTTGCACATTTTAAAGTCGTATCAACAGATCCATCATTAACTACTACTACATGATATCCTTTTTTTGAAATTTTTTCTATAACTTCACTTACTGTTTTTTCTTCATTAAATGCAGGTACAACTATGTATACACCGTCAGTATCTTCATAATTTGTTTTAGTTTGCGCTTGTGTGTTTGTCATGAAAATCAAAAAATATTATAAAGGACCTGCATCAGGTTTACCTTCTCTTTTACCTTTTCCTGCTTCTTTTGAAAATTGTTTTGGTTTAAACATCATTTTTATTAAGTTTTGTGCATGTTCTCTTGCTCGTGTTTCTGCAAGTATTTTTAAATCTTTTTCATTATCTTCTTCATCTTCATGTACAAAAACTTCCAATATATGTTTATTTGTCATTAATTGTGCTCTGATTAAACCTGTAGATGCTTCATGTGCACACATTTTGTCTTTTTCCATTGGACCCGGCATTCCAAGAGCCATTACAATTTCACAATCTTCTTCTTCTATTAATTTTTTAGAAGCCACAGGTAAGTCTTTTACACCAGGTACAACTGAATGAATTATTTTTATATCTGAAGCATATTTTTTTAATTCATCTATTGCAGCAGCCCCCATTTCAAAACGTGCAAATGTTGTTTCACAAACTCCTATTTTAAGCAATGTTTTATTCCACCTTTTATAATTTATTTTATGAAAAAATGATATAATATTATAATATATATTAATATTAGATATGAATTTTGTAATATAAAAAACTTTACAATGAAAAAAGAGTAGTTTGTGGAAGTAGAATAAAATAAAAAAAGGAGAAAGAAATTAGTATAAAAGAAAAAATATTTAATGCATATGTTTATGTGTATGTGATGAACCATTAAAAGTAATTACTTCCCCTAAATCTAAATTTTTATGAGAATGATTAAGATTACCTTTATCATGTGAATGGGTTAAAATTTCATTGTTTTTAACTGGTTCATTAGGATTATATTTTTTAATATTATCATCAAATTTACGATCATATAAAAATCCTGCATTAGCAATAACAACACATGATCCAATGTTATGAACAAGTGCACCAGTTACTGGGTTTAACCAACCCATTACACTACAGAATATAGCAACTGCATTTATACACATACTTAAAGTAATATTGAAATGTATATTATATAATGTGGCATTAGATAATTTCTTAAGATATGGGATTTTTTCAATATCATCACCAAGTAATGCTACATCTGCAGCTTCAATTGCAATATCACTACCCATTTTAGCCATAGCAACACTAATATTAGCTGTTTTTAATGCAGGAGCATCATTTACACCATCACCAATCATTGCAACCATTTCATTATTATCTTTGATTTTTTGTATTTGTTTTACTTTATCTTCAGGTAATAATTCTGCATGAACATTACTTATACCTACTTGTTTAGAAAAATAATTTGCTGCTTGTATATTGTCTCCAGTTAAAAGAATTACTTTAGTGTTTAATTCTTCTAAATTTTTAATCATTTCTTTTGCATCTTCACATAAAATATCGGATAATGCTATAATACCTAATATTTCATTTTCATTTGCAACAATTATATTTGCTTTACCTTCATTATTTAAATATTTTAATGTTTCATTTAACCCATTAGTATTTATATTATTTTCTTTTATGAAGTTTAAGTTTCCACAAAATATTTCTTCTTGATCTATTTTAGATTTTACTCCTTTTCCAGGTATCATTTGGAAATCTTCACAATCATCAAATTTTATATTATTTTCTTCAGTATATTTTATTAATGCTTTAGCTAGTGGATGTTCACTTCTTTTCTCACAACTTGCAGTTATCTTAAGTAATTGCTCATTACTTAAGTTTTCTTTTTTACTTATCACATCTGATACTTTTAAATCTCCATATGTTAATGTTCCTGTTTTATCAAATGCTATAATATTGGTTTTTCCAAGATTTTCTAATGCTTCACCAGATTTTATAATTACACCATATTTTGTTGCTTGACCAATTGCAGCCATAATACTTGTTGGTGTGGCAAGTATTAATGCACAAGGACAAAATACTACTAAAACAGTCACTGCACGATTTATATCACCAGTAAATATGAATGCACATATAGCAATTAGTAATGCTACTGGCACTAACCATGTTGCCCATTTATCTGCAATTCTTTGGGTTGGTGCTTGTTTATTTTCAGCATCTTTCACCATGTCTATTAATTTTTGTAAACTAGAATCTTCTCCACGACTAGTAGTTTCCATATCAATACTACCATATAAATTCATAGTTCCACAAAATACTTCATCCCCAGGTTTTTTATCAATTGGTAAAGATTCCCCAGTCATAATAGATTGGTCCAGAGAAGTATTTCCTTTTGTTATTACTCCATCGACGGGTATTACTTCACCAGGTAATACTCTTAAAGTATCTTTTAAGTTAATTTCATTAACATTTACTATTTCTTCTTTAAAATTTCCATTATTTGTTTGTATTATTTTTCTACCTTTTTGTGGGGTTAAATTTATTAAGTTTTTTAAACCATTTTGAGCACGATCTACTGTATAATCTTCTAATAGTGCACCTAAAGACATTATAAATGCTACTTCTCCTGCAGCAAATATTTGACCTATACCTATACTTGCAATCATTGCAACTGTTATAAGTAATGCAGATGATACAAATTTTTCTTTTATTACTCTAATTAGTGCAAGATATATTAAAGGAAAACCACTTATTATTACTGCACCCCATGCTGGATCTATTGGTGATTGAATATGAAATACCATGAAAACTAAACTTATAGCTAAGAATATTCCTGAAATTATAGTCATTTTTAATCCTGCTAATAATTCATTTAATTTTTCTAGGCTCATATCCTCTTTATTTATATTCATTTTTTTCTCCCTGTAATAAATTGTATTACTTTTTTTGAATTTCTTTATATACTTAGTATTACTATAGCTAGAAAAAAAATATAATAATACTTTTTTTAAATTCATTTATATACTAAGTATTACTTAACTTGTATTAAAAAATCCCAAATCATAACAATTTAGGAAAACCTTTACTTAATACAAATTTTCTATAATAATTATAAATCTAATTTTTCTAAGAATTGATTTCTAGCTTGACTAATAGTTAAAGGATATTCCCCTTCAAAATCTATAGAATCTTCCTTTTCTAAAATTTCAGCTAAATGAGCAATACGAGGTAAACGTAAATTAGCACCTCTAATAGTTTTTACATCACTGAAAACTTCACTAGGAGTACCTTCCTTAATAATTTGACCTTCTTTAATCACATAAAGACGATTTGCATATAAAGGAACTAAATCCACATCATGAGTAGAAATAATAATAGATATACCTTCACTATTTAATTTATATAATAATTTTAAAACTTGTGAAGCACCTTTAGGATCTAAACCACTAGTAGGTTCATCTAAAACCATGATTTTAGGTTTCATAGCTAAAACACCAGCTATAGCCACGCGCTTCTTTTGACCACCACTTAAATGATGTGGAGGTTTACGTTCAAATCCAGACATCCCCACTTTTTTTAAGGATTCTTTAACACGATTTTCCACTTCTTCTTGAGAAAGTCCTAAATTTAAAGGACCAAAAGCCACATCCTCTTGAACTGTTGGTGCAAAAAGTTGATCATCAGGATTTTGAAAAACAACACCTACTTTAGATCTAACATCAAGTAAACCTTTATTATTATATTTAATTGGTTTACCCTCAACTAATACTTCCCCTTTATCAGGTTTAAAAATTCCATTAAAGTGTAAAAAAAGAGTAGATTTTCCAGCACCATTCTTACCAAGTAATGCAACTATTTCATTATCATTGACTTTAACAGTTACATCATTTAAAGCTTTAGTACCATCTTCATATTTATAAACTATATGATTTGCTTCTAACATTATTTTTTTTAACTCCTCTAACCTTTATTTACTAGGTTCATAAATTGGTATTTCACCATTATAACCCCGAGATTCCAAAGTTCTTTGTAATGATTCTGCTTTTTCTAATGATTTAAAGAAAAGATTTGCAATAATACTTCCAAGAGATTTGAAAGAATTCATATAACCATTAAATCCTAATCTTGATTTTTGAGCATTTCTCATTGTTTCAACTTCTTCTAAGAATATAAATATAATATTATACATTAACATGGATAATTCTATAAATATTTTAGGTACATGAACTTTAGCTAAAGCATGTAAAAAATCATTTATTGGTGTTGTAAGTGACATGAACCCTAAACATGAGAAACATGCAAATACTCTAAAGAAAGTTAAAACAGCAAGGTTATATGCATCTTGGCGAATTACTATTCCCCAAATTCCACTATCCCATATAACAGGACCTACTCCAAAGAAGAACAATAAAAATACACAAGTAATACTTGTGAAAGCAAATGGTATCGCTATGAATTTTAAATAAATACTAGGTTTAACACGAGCTACACCCATAATTCCAATTGCTGCTAAGATTATTACACAAATTTCCAATGGAATATTTTGGCTAATTAAAGAGATTAACATTATCCCTATAGATAATACTATTTTAAGATTTGAGTTTACATCACGTAAGCGATTTGTTTGTGCAATATAATCTATATTCAATGTCATGTTCTCATCTTTACCTTTTTTTATTTTAATTTTTTAAAAAAAATTATTTAATAGATTTATTTAAATCTATTAATAAAATTCCATTATTCTTTAATATTGTATTTTCTTTGTGCTCTCCAATAACCGAAGAAATAACCTATAATTATAGTTCCTATAGCAGTTTGAACACAGAAGAGTAAACTTTGTATTTCCCCACTTGGTGGTTCCCACATTGAACTGAACCATGGTGTGTAACCAGTTGATTTTATTGCAGTTGCTCCAGCATCATCAGATCCGCCGAAATAACCTTGGTCTTCACCTAATCCACTATACATTGCTAAGGGTATCATTACAATGATTGCAACTAATATTAATAATATTATATACATTTTTGTTTTCATTAATTAACAAACCTCCAAGTTTATATAGCAGATCCTTTATCATCTTCTAATGCTTCAACTTGAGCTTCTTCAGCTTCTTTTGATGTTAATGCACCAAGTTTTTCCATGAGTTTTGGTTTATTTTTCTTTAACATATCCCATATTACAACTGTTAAAATACCTTCTGCTATTGCTAATGGTATTTGAGTTACTGCAAATATTGCAAAGAATTTTACAAATGCAGCTGTGAATGATGGTATTGGAAATGCAGCTGATAATTGTACAGCGGTTGTTACATAAGTTAATAAATCACCAAAGAATGCTGCAAAGAATATTGCAACTAGTGATCCAGCTTTTGTTTTATTGATTGCCTTATATACTGCCCATGCTACGAATGGTCCTACTATTCCCATTGAGAAACAATTTGCCCCTAAAGTTGTTAATCCTCCATGTGCTAAGATGATAGCTTGGAAAAGTAGTACGATTACTGCGAGTACACTTGTTGCTGCTGGTCCGAATAGTGCTGCTCCTAATCCATTCCCACATGGATGTGAACAGCTTCCTGTTACGGATGGCATTTTAAGTGATGATAGTACAAACATAAATGCTCCTGAAACTGCAAGTAATGCTTTTGATTCTGGAGTTTTTTCAAATGTTCTTTTAATTTGTATTAATCCCCATGCTACTACTGGTATCATTAGTATATACCAAAATAAACACCAAAGTGGCGGGAGAAATCCTTCCATAATATGCATTTAATATCTATCCCCATAATTTTATTGTTTTTTTTAAAAAAGTTTTAAAGTAAAAATTTATTAAAGTTAAATTGATTAAATTAAATTTAACTTTATAAATATTATTTTATCCAAAACCCTATTTAAGCCTTTCTAAAAATTTCAAATAAATATGAAAATAATAAAGTTAAATTAATAAAAACTTCTTGAATTAAATTAAGTAAATTTTAATATTTATAATTTACTAAAAAAAATAATAAACTAGAAAAAACAAACAATAAAAACAAAAAAGGATAAAAAAATATGAAAATAAAAAACAACCTAATATTAGCAATGGACATAATGGAACTCCAAAAAGCAGAAAAAGTATGCGAAACAATAGGAAACCAAATAGACACAATAAAAATAGGATACCCCCTAACATTAGCAGAAGGAATACAAACAATAAAAATATTCAAAGAAAATTACAACTACCAAATAATATGCGATTATAAAGTAGCGGATATACCAGCAACTAATTCAAAAATAGCAGAACAAACATTCAAAAATGGTGCAGACGGAATAATAACACACGGATTCGTAGGAGAAGACAGTGTAAAAGCATGCCAAGACAAAGCAAATGAATACAACAAAGACCTATTTTTACTTACAGAAATGTCACATCCCGGAGCAAAAAGATTCCTCCAAAAAGATGCAGATGAAATAGCAAAAATGGGAGTGGAAATGGGAATAAAAAATTATGTAGCACCAGCAACACGAATAAATCGTTTAAAAAAAATCAGAGAAATAGTTGGAAAAGATTCATCCATAATATCCCCAGGTGTAGGAAAACAAGGTGGAGAAGCTAAAAAAACATTAAAATATGCAAATGCTATAATTGTTGGAAGATCCATTTATGAATCTGAAAATCCAAAAAAAGCAACAGAAGATATAATAAAATCTACAAAATAAAAAAAAATGAGAAAAATACATATTAAATATTTCTCATTAATAAAATCCTTTTTTTATATTAAATATTTCTCATTAATAAAATCCTTTTTTTATATTAAATATTTTTCAAATAATTTACGTGCAAATTCATAAAATATTTCAAAAAGTAAGAAATAAACAAAACTAATTAATTGAAGATACCCAAAAATTGCTAAGAGTAAAATTACAACTTTCATTGAAAAACGATAATCAAAGAAATACTCAAAGAATTTACCTTTAGAATAAACTTTAGGATTATCATTACCTAATTCATCAATCCAAGCACCTAAAATACAAGCCAATAAAATAAAACCATTAATTCCCGGAATACCAATTATGGCTACAATAATTAAGAAAGTTAAAAGTGTGGCTATATGATGAACACCATCCACTTTTAAACCTAAAAGATTACCAATAAGTATCCCTATAAAAATGTAAGCAGCATCTATATTTGTAACAGTAGCATAAGCTGCGAATAATCCACAAATTATACCTAATATAACTGCTAATATTTTATTATTTTTCTCATCAAATTCATCATCACTAAATTTCATAAAAAATCCAGATAATGCATAAGATGCTGCTAGTAAAATCGGAGTCATGAATTTTTTCCCTCAAAAATATTATTCTTTAAACATTATTTTATTCAATTTTATCTAATGCAGCAGCAAAAATCAATGGAAAGATAATAGTTGCATCTCCTACGACATTAGCTAAGTTTGAACCACATTTAGCTTTAGACCAACTTTTAGCTTCTTCTAAAGGAGCACCACTTAAACTTCCAGCTTCAGGACGATCCATAGTTATTTGTATAGCTGCATCTAATCCTCCTTTAAGTAAAGTTGATGCCATAGTATAATGTTTTGGAACTCCTCCTCCAAGGAAAATTCCCCCAATTTCTGGAGATTCAAATACTAAATCTGAAAAATGATGCATATCTTTTACAACATCTAAAATTAGATTATGATCTTGTGTAAACATCCATAATTGTAATCCAAGCATACTATCTACAATTCCTGGTGCAAATATATCTACATTATGTATTGCTGCTTGATGGAGAATACTATTTTCATCATCTATTATTAATCCTATTTCATGTAATAATGTGTTAATTGAAATTATCCCTTTATCTTTAGGATTATCTAATTTTTCACTAAGTTTACCAAAGATTTTATTGATTTCTGTTTCAAATATTTCAAAATCATCATTTTGAGTGTAAACATCAGCAATTCGTCCTATCCCTGCTTTGTTTAATGCTTCATCATCATCCCCAAAGTCTCTGTAATGTCTTCCTCCAAATGATTCTAATAAATCATGAGTTATATTTGCTCCACTTGTAACTAATACATTAATATATTCATGTTTTATCATGTATGATATAATGTTTCGCATTCCCCCAGGTACTTGTGGCCCTGCCATACTCATAAAAATATTCATGTCTTCTTCATTTATCATTGCTGCAAGTAAATCTGAAGCTCTTGCTACTCTTCCAGATCCTAATACTCCACAGTTTTCAAATTCTTCCATGAGTTCAGATACTTTCATATCTTTTTTAATATTCATTTGATTAACTTTAGTTCGTTCTATTCTCATAAAAATCATTTATTTATTATTTATTTTGTAAATTTTATTTTAAGGAAAATATATGTTTAAAAATTTTACTTTTTTTATTAATATTTTATTATAAAATTTTAAAAAAAAGAATTAATAATTAATATAATATTTATTTATTATGTTAAATAAGTTTTATTAAAAAAAAGATAAATTTGATTTAAAACCAAAAAAGGGGATTTTAAGATTTTATAGAATCCATTATTGGGAAATTTTTTAAATTTGTGATTTGTTCTATTAAATCTGTGCGTGTTACAATTCCAGTTGGTATTTTATCTTCATCAACAAGTATTAATCTTCCTACATGTTTTTTATACATAATTTCAACAGCATTTGCTATTTTCATTTTACTGTTTACTGTTATGACTTCATTACTCATTATATCTTGAACTTTTAAGTTTTCCCTATTTTCTGCTAATGATTCAACAATATCTGTTAATGTTAACATTCCTATTGCACAATTATTTTCTATTATTGGTGCTCCTTCAATATCATTCATGGTTAATATTTTGGCTGCTTCACGAATACTATCTTGACTTTTTAAACTTATTAAATTTGTAGTAGCTATATCTTCAATAGCATTTTTAGGTATACTTCTAATTGTTGTTGTGTCTAATAGTATTAAATTATCCATATCGTCTCTTCCAACAATTTCTCCCATAACCCCTAAATTATTTACTGGTGTTGGTCCTATTGTTATAATATCTCCTAGAGTTAAATCTTTAATATTTCCTAAAATTTTTATTGCTGCTTCACATTCTCCGGGGTGTGGAACACTTGTAAATTCTATTTTAGCAACAGATAATCCTTCTAATTTATTCCCATCTTTAAACATTGGGACTTTAAAAGAATCTTCATCAGAAACAGTAATGTTTAATGTTTGATACGCTTCAATTGT
Source organism: Methanobrevibacter sp. UBA417 (assembly GCF_002508845.1). NCBI lineage: Archaea > Methanobacteriati > Methanobacteriota > Methanobacteria > Methanobacteriales > Methanobacteriaceae > Methanobrevibacter > Methanobrevibacter sp. UBA417. The sequence goes on along the minus strand of NZ_DAZC01000032.1, from coordinate 45,109 downwards.
AGGTTTATACCCCCCTCTTGGGCCCGGAACACCTTTTACTAAACCTAAACTACGTAAAGATTGCATTTGGTTACGAATAGTACCAGGATTTCGACTCATAACATCAGCAATATCTTCCCCTTTAATAGATTTTCCATTAGAAGTTTGATATAAATTAATTAAATTTTGTAAGATTTCTTTTTGTACAGAAGTTAACATTTTTTTTAACACCCAAAAAAATATAATGATAATTTATAATGATTTTTTATGAATAATTATAATTTATTAAAATTTATATAAAAAGATATTGATTTAAATTTACTAAAAATATGTAAAAAAGTTAGAAAAAGTTAAAAAAATAAGATATAAAGTTAAAAAATTATTTAATAAATTTATTTAACATACTGTTTTACATCACTTCTAATAATACTTGATGCACCATATTTTTTAATTTCATATAACATTTCAGGGAATTTTCCTTTCGGAATTAAAACATTAACCTGAGAGTATGTAGATCCTTTATTAATTGTTGGTTCATCTGAACATAATTTATTTTCAATTAAATAATCTGTTAATTCTTTAACAATATCATTATTAATATTAAATTTAACATCAAAGTATTTTCGTGCAAGGATAGCTCCATATAATTGATCAAAAATTAATTGAGCTTTTTCCATTTTTTCCCCTGTACATGATACTCCAGCATATAAACCTGCAGAAGAGTGAAGAATTGTTTCTAATTCTTTTAATCCTGCTTTTTTAAGAGAGTTTCCTGTTTGAGTGTTATCAACTATTAAATCTGCACCTTTAGCTATGTAAACTTCTGTTGCTCCATCACTATTAATAACTTGAACTTTATCATTATTGCCATCTTTTAATCCTCTAACTTGTACAAGTGGTACAGTATCTCCATAAATTTCTTGATATCCATTATTTTGCATCATGAATTTACGTGTTAAATTTGGATATTCTGTAAAACATAATATTGGAGTGTCTCTATTTTTATTTTTTCTGAAAAAATCTGTTAAATTTTCATAGGGAGAATCATTTGGCACAGCCATTATTAAACGTGTTTGACCATAATCTAAATCTCCAAGTTTAGTTATATCATTATCACTTAATACAGATTCTTCCTTTACCCAATCTTCACCAACAATAGCTAAATCCACCATTCCACGATTTAACTCTACAGGTGAACTTTGAGGTCTAGTTAAAAATGCTTTAATATCTTCATCATTAACAATTTGTATTTCAAAGGATTCATCCTCAGGTTCATATCCTTTCATTTCATAACCTGCATCTACAAATAATTGATAAGTATTTCCTCTTTTAATATTATTTAAACTTCCTTTTGGAAGACCTAATGTAATCTTTACCATTTTCTAATCATCATCCTAAAATTATTTAATAAACATATTTTAAATTTCAATTTTTTTTCATTGATTAAATAAAAAAAACCTTAAAATATTATCTTTATTCTATTTTAAAAAAATCTATTATTTAGTAATTAATTTCGAAGATATAAAAAAGTTATGATATAAAAAAAAGTAAATTTTATAAAATAAACTTAAATTTTTACTCTAAATAAATTTAAAAAGATTTAAGTTAATTCTTAGAGTAAATTATATTATAAATTTTATATCCATCATGATCATAAATTTTATTAAAATTCACCTTATCCGAGTTCAAACCACTTAAATCATTTTTTGTAAATATATAACTAACATTAAGTTTTTCTAAATCATTAATATTTAAGGATAAAGCGAAAACATCAGCTTGTATTAAATTAAAACTTGTATTATCCTTTGTTAAAAATGTAGGAACATGAGCATATCTATTATAAATACTAAGATTGTTATTATTTGAATCTAAAGAAGACCATGCTTTTAAATTAGGATAAGTGTTTACTGAATTAAGTGTATGTGCTCCAACTGGAATTAATTCATCAATATATATACCATTTCCTTCTACAATCCAAGTAGCATTAGGATCATTTTGAACAATATGAGAAACCTCTTGAATAGGAGCTTGATTAAAATAAACATTTACTCCAGATTCAATTGGATTTACTAAAGCTCCTCCAGTAAATGAAATAATTAATATACAAACTAAAAATCCAGTTTGAGCTTTCTTATTTTCACCACTATTTAAAATAAAGAAAAATGAAAATCCAAATATAATCATTAATATCATTATCATAAACATATTATAATGAAAATTAGAAGCCCAAATTGAAATAAAAAGAATTATTCCAGCCATTAAAAATCCCAAAACAAAAGAGAACCTATTTTTAAATAAAGCATTAAACTTACTAAAAATTTTAGATTTAAAAATATTAAAGTTAATATGTTTTAATAAACCCATAGAACGTATAAGAATTAATAAATCAAGGAAAGAAAGAATTACTAATAAACGAAAATCAGTGGATTTCCCTAATAATGTGACCTTTCCAATAATTGCAGGCCATGAAAAAAGATAGTAAGATCCTAAAAAGACATAAATAACCATTAAACTATTTAAAATTATATCTTTTTGTTTTTGAACAAAAGTAACAATGATATAAAGAATAATACTTAATGGGAAGAATGAAATAATGAAAGAAAAATTATTAACTTGAACATTAAAACGTTGAGGAATAATAGAATAAAATAATGAACCCATATAATCAAACGCATATAAAAAGTTCCCTCCACCAACATAATTTCTTAAACCCGGATAAGAAGTATTTAAAAGGGAAATTATAGTTTGATGAGATTTTAAGAATATATAAAACATACTTAACCCTAAAATAGTGACAAATAATAAACTTAATATTAAATCTTTTTTAGAATATTTAAAAGATTTTTTATTAAGCAAAAATATTGCAATAGATAAAGTTAAGAAAATATAAGCTAAAGGTATCTCCCATGCAGGATAAACAGCTAATAAAAATGCTCCAATCGAAATTATTAAACCTAAAGTACATAACAAACGTTTTTTATAAGAAATAGTATTCATATAATAATTTATGAGAAGAATTGCTAATTGACCAAAAATTAGCATTTCAACTAAACCATTTACTGAAAACCACCATTGAACAAGTGGAGAAAATGTTAATAATAAAGCATAAGCTAAAGATAATGTTTTATTTTCTTTAGTTAAAAACATCCCCATTTCAAACGAAACTAAAAGTAATCCTAATAATCTACCTACCCAAAAGAAGGATAAACCTTTTCCAGGAGTTAAAAATAAATATCCCCAATGAAAAGGACGGAATAGGCCAACTAAATTCCAAACAGGTTGTCCATAAAGAAGAAACATATCTGTAGGCGTAGCTCTAAGAATAGATGAGAAATAAGAAAATCCATTATGATATTGAGAAAAAGCCATTACAGTATTTACATTAAACTCATCTGAACGAATCACACGTGAAATACCAAGTAATGAATTATGAGAATCCACATTGAATAAAGATAATTGTGCTATAGATGATCCATGAATCTCAAATATTACACAAATTAAGAATAAAACAAGGATTAAAGGATAACGAAATTTATATAAAAATTTAGAACATTTAACCCTTAAACTATCATAAGATAAAATATAAATTAAAGAGAATATTATTATAAACAACAAAATTAAATGTTTAAAAGAAAAATATAAAATAATTTTATTTAAAATAGAAACTAAACTTGTGGAATTAAATATGATAGGATTTTCAACAAAAATGATATATATCTCAGTTAAAATTGTTAAAATCAAAGAAAAAGTAAAAATTAAAGAATTTTTAAATAAATTATTTTTAAGATTATACATTTTATTTATACCTCATGAAAAAATTTTATTGTTAAAATATTTACCTTATTCCTTGTTATTTTTAATATATTTTAATAGTATTAAGTGATGTTCTAAATTCTGAGAATGCTGTTTATTTAGAACATGCAAAATCACACCTGTAAAAAATATAATTATCGCACAAACTAAAATAGTGCAAATTAGTAATAAAGTTGGAATTTTATCTACATACCCTGTTTTCAGAAAGTTCAAATATATGGGAAAGAAATATAAAAATGATATTGATAAAAGAACTAAAGTTATTGATGAAAAATAAAAAAAAGGTCTTTTATCACGTATTAATGCAAATATCATAGCAATTACTTTATAACCATCAGTATAAGTGTTAAGTTTAGATACACTACCTTCAATTCTATCTTTATAAGTAATAGGTATCTCTTCAATATTAAAATTATTATTTAAAGCAAAGATAGTCATTTCTGTTTCTATTTCAAATTCTTTAGATAAAATAGGAAATGATTTAACAAAATCATAACTAAAACCTCTCATCCCAGACATTATATCATTTAAATCACTTTTAAAAAAGAAATTTATAAAATTACGTACAGTTTTATTACCTATATTATGAAAAGGACGTTTATTTTCTTCAAAATAATTTGATGAAAGACGATCCCCAATAACCATATCTACTTTTTTATTTAGTATGAGTTTTTCTATTTCAGGAGCAACTTCTGCAGGGTAAGTATCATCTCCATCTACTAATATATAACAATCAGCATCAATATCTTTAAACATTGATCTAACAACATTACCTTTACCCTGTTTAAATTCATATTTTACAATGGCTCCTGCAGCTTTAGCTATTTCATCACTACCATCTGAGGAGTTATTATCATATACATAAATTACTGCATTAGGCATTTCATGTTTAAAATCTTTGATGACTTTTTCAATAGTAAGTGCTTCATTATAACATGGAATCAATATTGCTGTTTTCATAGTAAATTCTCGTTTATATAATTATCAAAAAATGTATAAATTAAGATTTATTTACTTGATATAATATAAATGTTTTTATTTAACTAATCAAAACTTAATTAATTATATTTTATTTTATTTTTAATGTTAATAAATTTTATTAAAATTTATATTTAATAATTAATTTATTTTCTATTATTATAAACAGTTTAATAAATATTAAGAAAATTTTTATAGATATATTGTTTAATTTATTAAGTGTACAATTAATTTTTACCATTTTTTTTTAATGTATAATAAGATATAATTTTCCACAAAAATTAAAAATGATTCAAAAAAAAACTTTTTTTGCATTAAAAAGATTGACTTATTAATTTCTAAATCAAAAATAAATAGATATGAAAACTTAAAAAATAGGACTCCTCTTATTTTGACAAAACTTTATTTCTTTTTTTATTATAAACATTCTGATAATATTGATAAAAAAAAATAAAATTAAATATAATAAAAATTAAAGAAATATATTAAATTAATAAAAAATAGGAAATATTTAAATTGCAAATAATTAACAAACTATTAAAAGAAAAAACAGATAATCTTCTTCTACAATTTTTTAGATATATTTTTGTAGGAGGAACCGCCTTTGTAATCGATTTTGGATTACTTTACGTATTCACAAGTTATTTAAATATTTATTATTTAATATCTGCCGTTTTATCATTTTTAATTTCTGTACTTGTTAATTATGTGATGAGCACTAAATGGGTATTTAATCAAGACAATATAAATAATAAATTGGTAGAATTTAATTTATTCATCTTAATAAGTACAATAGGTCTTGTTTTTACAGAAATAATACTTTATTTACTCACAGATATCTGTGGAATATATTATATGATTTCTAAGATTATAGCTTCAATATTGGTTCTATTTTGGAATTTTTCAGCAAGAAGAGTTATGTATTATGGTAAAAAATTATAAAAAAATTTAATTTTTCATTGCCAAATCCATAATACTGAATTGTTTTTTAGAATTGTTTTCCTCTTCAGAATTATTATTTAACATTTGCCCCATTGCACCTTTCATGAAATCTTTATTTATACATTTGGAAACTTCAGCAAATATCATACTATATGCTTCACATTGAGGATCAACTGCTTGTGGTGTTCCATTTGATACTAATGCATTATATGGACATCCCCCACGACAATATTTTATAAATTTACATTTTCCACAATTTTCATCAACATATTCTTCAAATTCCATTAACTTATTCCAAGCTTGTGATTGTTTTAAATCTTCCATACTTGGTTTATCAGCAACATTTCCCATTATGTACTCAGTCATTCCTACAAAACGATAACATGGGTATATGTTTCCTTCTGCACCTACTGCTAAAGTAGTACCCATACAATCATTAAATGTGCATAATGTTCCTCTTCTTCGCAATGTACTTTTAGTTATATGATCTAAATCCATTACAACAAATTTATCTAAATCATATAAATATTTATCTAACCAATCAACTAATATTTTCCCATGTTCTTTTTGAGGTAATGCCCATGAATCTGCATTTTCCCCTCTTAATGAGGGTAATGCTGCATGAATTTTAAGAACATAACCATTATCTTTGAAAAAATCATATATTTGATTACTGTAATCTTTAGAGTAACTTGTAAAAGTACATACAAAGTTAATATTTAAACCGTTCTCTTCTGCAAGATGTACTTTTTTCATTGTTTTGTCAAAGTATCCTTTTCCACGTTGATAATCGTTTATATCTTTTGGACCATCTATACTTGTACTAATGTTAATATTATATTTTGAGAATAATTTAGCCATTTCATCTGTTAATAACCATAAATTACTTTGTAAAGAAAATCCTTCTGTAATATGAGTTTCACTATCATTTAAAAGTGGTAATGCTTCCTCATAAAAGTCATAACCCGCTAATAATGGTTCTCCCCCATGGAATGTGAAATGAACATCATCATCTCTGAAATCTTTTAACCATTCATTAATCTGTTTTATCACACTTATACTTATTATTGGTGATTTATCTTCAGATCCCCAACAGTAACTACAGTTAGATGGACATTTTAATGTTGGTATAATCATTACATGAAATGTCATAATATTTTAAACCTTCAAATCTTAGAAAAAATGAAATAATAAAAATTTATATAAAATTAGAATAAACCGTTTTGGGTCAATTCTCTTAATACTTTTTCTTTTTCTTTAATTTCTTCAGGTTCTTCTTCAGAACCATCACTAAATACATGTCCACAATTTTCACATACTATTTCTTTTAATTCAGCATGTGCATGGTGGTTATCAATCATTCTTCTTTTAATTATTTTATCTGTAGAACCACATTCTGGACATTTTGCTAACATTTCTTCAAGCTTCATTATTTTTTTCTCCCTTAAATATTAAGTATATAATTTAATTAATTTAAAATTTTTTTTATAAAGTTTCTTCAAAATTATCACATAAATCAATGATTTGATTAATATTTTCTATTTCAGAAAGCCAATTTTTAGGAATATTATCATAACCATAATATATTCCAGATAAACCACCACAAACAGAGGCAGTTGTATCAGTATCATAACCTAAATTCACAGCTTTAAGTATAGAATCTTTATAATTATCTGTTTGAGCTAAACACCATATACTAGCTTCTAAAGTCGCAGTTACATAACCACTACTCTGTATTTTATCACAGGATAAATTATAAATTTCACCATTAATAATTCTTTTAAAATAATGATTTAATTCATCAGAATACTCTTTTTTTGAATTATAATAATCTACAGCATCGTCCACACCATTTTTTATTACTTCAATAAGAGGTAAACCTATATCATTATTTAATAATTTTAATGCAATATTTACATAAATACCACAGGATATTTTACTTCTAATATGGTTATGAGTTAATGAAGATAAATTATGAATAATTTCCATTGCATCTTCTGTTTCCATAGATTTCCCATGCAAATAATAAGCAGCAGGTAATATTCTCATAAGTGATCCATTACCATTATCTCTTTCACCATTACCTCCACAGAGTATTGGACTTTCACCTTCACCATACTTAATAATTGCATTTCGAGTACTAATACCCATATCAAATATTTCACCAGTTGCAGTATAATCAGAATCAATGAACCATGCATAAAATTTTTTCATTATATCTTCATAATCTAGGCCACAACTTGTTAAACTATCTATTGTTGCAAGTGTTAAACTAGAATCATCAGACCATGTACCAGCCGGTTGATTATGAGTACCATACCCATCCATATTTGTTACAGGATGATCCTCGAAATATTTTCTTGGTTTAAATTCATATGGAACCCCTAATGCATCCCCTACAACTAAACCTACTATACCATCTTTAACATTTTTCATAAAAATCAACAAAAAATTTATTTTTTTAATGTTCTTTCAACTTTATCTTTACCAATTTTTAAGAGCACACCTACTCCATGAGTTACTGGATTTTTAGTTGAACTATTAACATCATATCTAACAGTTATAGGTACTTCACTAATCTTTAATCCATTATCAGATGCATCTGCTAACATTTCACTTTCAATACCAAATCCTGGATCATTGAATCTGAAACAAGACAAAGCCCTATTACTGAATGCTCTGAATCCACTTTGTGAATCTGTTACATGAATTCCAGCAGAAATATTAGTTGCATGATCTAATACTTGTTGACCTACCCTACGATAAGCTGGAGTGTTTTCTTCATGCCCATTTAAATATCTACTACCATTAACTAAATCCACTCCATCTTCAATTACAGGTTTTATTAATTCTGGAATTTCATCAGGATTATGTTGACCATCAGCATCAATAGTGATTATAACATCATAACCTAAATCGGAAACATAATCAAAACCTGATTTTAAAGCTATACCTTTACCATAATTAACAGGATGAGTTAATACATGAGCTCCAGCTAATAATGCTGTTTGTTTTGTTTTATCTTCACTACCATCATCTATAACCAAAACATCATCAATATATTGAAGGGTTCTTAAAATAACTGAACCTATTGCAATTTCTTCATTAAATGCTGGAATAATAGCTATCGATTTAACCAAATTTACCAAATCTCCATTTGAAAATCATTATTTAATTAAAAAGATTTTATTCAATTCTATAATAATATTTCATCCAATCAACTGTTCTTTTAATACCTTCTTCAGGAGGTATTTGAGGATTATGTTTTAAATCACGAATTGCTTTGCTGAAATCAATAGTTTTAACTTTAGTAGTGAAAGCTTCAGGTTCAGTGTAAGTTATAAGAGAATCATCCACTCCACATGCATCTAAAACCATATCAGAGTATTGTTTAATATCTCTTTCCCATTCTTGTTTACTTCCAACATTATATACTTCTCCAGGAATAAAATTATCCACTATATTAGCAAAAGTATTTACAGTATCATCCACATAATCAATTATTCTTTTATGCCCCATATGTACACTGTAAGGTAAACCATGTAATGCCTTATAAATAAATATTGGAATAAATCCTTTATAAGGTGAATAAGCTTCATGAGGACCATAACAGTTTACTGGTCTTACTCTTACGGTTTCAGTGTTAAACATTGTTGCGGAATTCATTACCATTAATTCTCCAGCCCATTTACTGATTGCATAATCATTCATTTGGTAAGTATCTGCAATTGGATTATTTGTCATTACATCTTCAGTCATAATTCCATCATAATCTCCATAAACTTCTGCTGAAGAGAAACTTATCATACGGAAACCTAATTTTTCTTGTAAACGGATCATATTTTTTAATCCCATTACATTTGTTTGCCAAAGGTTTTCATAGTATGCTTCACCATTCCATCTTCCATATTCTGCAGCTAAATGATATACATAATCAAAATCATAATTATCATCGAATATACGTTCCATTTGACGATAACTTCTAACATCTCCACGAACATAATCTGAATATGAGTCACTGTATAAATCTGCTTCCCCTTCATGGTGTAATAAATCACATGCTAATACTTCATGTCCTCTACTTCGGAGTTCATTTACTAAATTAGTTCCTATAAATCCACTTCCACCAGTTACTAAAATTCTTTGAGTTTCCATTATTTAATTCCCCTCATTTTTTTATTAATTTAATTATTTTTTATAAATATTAGATATTTCACTGTCATCTCTAACGGTTTCTTCATATTTTACTAAGTTTTCAGGTTTTTTATTACTTAAATAATCCCATAAACTTTGATATTGGTAATCTATTATTAAATCTTTTAATAAGTAATTCTCATCAATTAAATCATCAATGTTTTCACTTATTTCATCTATAATTTGGAATAATTCTTTAATATTTTTATCACATTTGGCTAATTTAAGGTTAAAATTTATATTATCTTGTCTTTGCTCATCTAATAAATTTTTTGTAACCTTTGTCCTATGTTTCATTTTATTGAAATCAATTCTAAATTTTACAACTTCTTTACTTTTTAATTTTAAATCCATTGCTTGATATTTTAGGAGTTCTTCTTGAACGCTATTTTTCTCTTCAACCAATTGGGACATTCTTTTTTGTATGTAAGAGTTTCTGTCTTTTACTTGCTGATATAATTGGTTTGTATTTTGAAGTTTCCGTTTTGTAATGTCCAATTCTTGTTTTAGTGAACTCATTGATTCATTAGCCATAATTATTACCATCAATCGTTATTTTTGAATAAGTCATTTTTTATATAATTGGTTAAATCGTCTTTTGCTTCTGGATCATCCATTGCAAATTTCAATGATGTTTCTAACCATTCTAAACGATTCCCTATATCATAAGATTTACCATCATAGACAGCACCATAAACTTTATTTAGTTTTGATAAAGCATCAGTTAATTGTATTTCACCGCCTTTACCAGGTTGAGTTTCTTCTATTGCCTCAAAAATATTTGAAGTTAATAAGTAACGACCCATTATAGCAAGATTACTTGGTGCTTCTTTGATTGATGGTTTTTCAACTAAATTATTAATTTCATACACATTATTTTCCACTTGGTTTCCATCTATAATACCATATCTTTCAATTTTATTTTGAGGCACTTTTTCAACAGATATTGCAGAAGAATTATATTTTCTATAAACATTTATTAATTGTTGTGTGCATGGAATTTTGCCTCTTGTAATAGTATCACCTAACATTACAGCAAAAGGTTCATCACCTATATGTTTTTCAGCACAGTAAATCGCATGACCTAATCCTTTTTGTTTTTTTTGTCTAACGTAATAAATATCTGCTAAGTCACTAATTGCTTTAATTTGTTCAAGATAATCTATTTTACCTCTTTCTCTTAAGTGATGTTCAAGTTCAAATGACCTATCAAAATGATCTTCTATAGTTCGTTTACCTTTACCTGTTACGATAATTATATCATCTATTCCAGATGCAACTGCTTCTTCTATAACATATTGTATTGTTGGTTTATCATAAACTGGTAACATTTCTTTAGGTTGAGCTTTAGTAGCTGGTAAAAATCTTGTTCCTAAACCTGCTGCTGGTATAACTGCTTTCAAATATATTACCTCCTGAATAAATTATTCTAATTATTTTTATTGGGAAAATTAATTATTTTTTTCAAATTAAAAGTTTTTTCCAAAATTAAACTATTTATTAAATATTATTAGTTTATAATTTAAGTTATTTTTATTTTTTAAAATATATAAAATTTGATAAATTAAATTGTGAAAAAATTAGATTAAGAAATATTTTTTAGAAAAACTAGAAATTTTTTTATTAAAAATAGATTTTTTTTGAGTTAAATTAAAAAAGTATGAGTGCGGGAGACGGGACTTGAACCCGCGAAGGGACTAACCCAATAGGCCCTCAACCTATCGCCTTTGACCACTCGACCACCCCCGCATTATTAAAAATAAATAATACAGTAATTAATTATTTACCTATTAAAGTATTTAAACTTAACCATTATATATTTAAAATTATTTTAAAATAATTTCAACATCCATAAGCTCTCCATTACTTAAATCATCAATAAGATCTGCATTTAAATCACAAGATGCTTTATTTGCATTAACCATTAAAGTTCTATTACAAGTATAATTACTTTTTCTACATACAATATCTGTAGGATGATTTAATGTAAGTTTTTCATCTCCATAACCTTGAATTTCATCAAAACCATGAATTGTTTTAAGTTTCATAATAATTTGAGTATTAGAATCTCTAATTTTTTCTTTAAAATCGTCTGGAAAATCTAGTAATGATTTATCCATTTTAACTCCTATAATACAATCAGCAGTTTTACCAATTTCTGAATCTTTTGTTATTTCAAAAGTAGATTTATGTTTACTAGTCACATTCTTATGGCCTTTTGTACGAATTTTAAAATTATAATCATTCATTAAGATCACAGCTTAAATTTGGGGCATTATGAAAATAAATTCAACACCATTATTTTCCACTATCTCATATTCTGCAGATAATTGACTGGATAAAGCATTCATTAGTTCTATACTAATATTTAAATCTTTATTAGATAAATTAAAACCTCTACCATTATCTTTAACTTTTAATATGATTTTATTATTATCATTCTGAAATAGATCTACATCAATTACTCCTTGAATATTTTTTTCTTTTAAATACTCGCCATTATTAAATCCACATATTATAGAATTATTTAATAGCTCATTAATTATTAAACCTAAAGGCACAGCATTATCTAAACAAATAAATTTATCTTCAACATTATTATTAATTGCCAAATTAGGAATATTACTGTAATGATTTTTAACTTCAACAATTAATAAGTCAATATAATCTTTAATATTTATTTCTGAAAATTGTCCTGACATGTAAAGGTTTTCATGAACTAATGAAATTGCTTTAATACGTGATTGACTATCATTCAATACATTTATCACATTTTCATCTTTAATTTGATACTTTTGTAAGTTAAGCAAACTTATAATTATTTGCATATTATTCTTAACACGATGATGAACCTCAGTTAACAATACATTTAATAATTTTAAGGAAGACCTGAGATTACTTTCATCTTTTTCAATATCTGTCATATTAACAATAACATTTATAGTACCATTGAAATTACCATCTTTTAAAATTGGTATTATATAACCACTTAAATATAAATCATTACCATCAATTGTAACCTTATGAGATTCAACAAATTCTGTTGTTAAATTTTTACAAGATTTTAAATATAAATGTTTTTTTATAAACAATTCAGGAGAAAAATTAATAAAGTTTTTACCTAATAAATTATCTTTATCTAATTTTAATATTTCAAATAATTTAGAATTTGCATAAGTCATAATATGATTTGAATCAGTCACTAAAACCATATCATTTGTATAATCTATTAATCTTTCAAAAAATTTTTCCCTTTTATCAGATTTCATCTTTAAAATTAATCTATTAATATCCTTTTTATTGATGCTAATTACAAATAAGAAAATTAATAAATAGAATACAAATAGTAAAATAGAAGCTATTAATCCTTCAAATGGAATCTCATTAAGTATCATATAATTGGTATGGTTAACAATAGGGTAAATAAATAGTAATATTGAAAACATTATTATAGAAAATATGCTTAAAAAGTATCTTCCAAAACGACTGCTCAAGTTATTTAAACAAAATATTCTCATTAAACCTTCATCTGGATGTATTAATAAAAAAGCAAAACCTAACATAAAGTAGGTTACTAAAGCACGTAAAGCATAATAATGGTTATCCATACCTGGTTGTGAGTAAAAGAAAAATCCAATAATCCCGATTACAAGCACTATAAATGATAAGACTTGTGATCCCTTAAAATATTTCTGTTTAAATGTTAAATATAATAAAATCAATAAGGAAAATAAACATAAGCCATAAATTATATTAGAAATTCTAAGAATAAAACTTGGATTAATTAAAATGATATATGCAAAAAATATTATAAATAAAAGCATAGTTAAGAAAAATAATCCTTTAATTAACATTCCATATTTTTCCCTAAATTTTGAAATGGATAAAAATGCAGTTACAGAAAAACAAAGAAAAAAGGAACTTTCTATCATAAACCGATGAAAAAAATTAATATCTGTTATAAAATATGAGTTAAAAACCATGCCCACTACAATTATTAAAATAATTAGTGAAAATAATAGTTTACTTAATTTTTTTAAATTATTAACATAAACTTGATCAACTAACCCTGTCAAATATTTTTCATATTCCTCATCTTTAGTATATTTAAACAACTTGTTTATCTCCAATTTATTAGGAAAAAATTTTGTAATATAATATTAATTTTTATCTTTGAATATTATTTATATTTAACTAAGACAAAACCATTAACATATCCCTAGAAAAATTTAAACATTAATTTCAATTTTATAATTCATTAAATCATAAGTTTATTGATTAAATAAAAAAATATGAAAGGTAAATAGTATTAAAATAGAAGTATTAACTTAAAATTACATTTTACTAATCGGATATATAGATTACTAAATAAAAATAAAGACTTTACTATAAAAAAATATTAAATAGAAAAAAATAAAAAGTTCTTAAAAGCCAAAAGTTTTAATAAATATTTTTTAAAAGAGGAAAACTATGCCATTAAAAGGTTCTTATTGTTTAATTATATATTTAAAAAAAGAGGAAAATATTAAAATAGGTAATTTATACTCTAATTTAAAATTCAACAAAGGATATTATGTTTATATAGGATCTGCAATGAATTCATTAATTCCTAGAATTAAAAGACATTTATCTCAAGAAAAAAAATTACATTGGCATATAGATTACTTATTACAAAATAAAAATACTAAAATTGAAGAAGTCTTATTCAATATTTCTAACAATAAAATTGAATGCAAACTAGCCCAAAGAATCAGCAAAAAAGGAGCGGGAATACCAAAATTTGGATGCTCTGATTGTAAATGCAACAGTCATTTAATCTATTTTAAAAATTATGAAGATGCAAATGAAAATGTTAAAAACACATTTAATAATCTTAATATGAATTACCATGACTTAAAATATTTTAAAAAAAACTACAATGAAAAAAATAGAATTATAATTAATTAAACTTTATTTTTAAAAGTTATAGAAACTTTAGTTCCATTCTTACTTTCAATCGCATATGTTCCTTCAATTTGAGCAACCAAACTATTAATTAAAGTAGAACCTATACCAGTACCTTTACTTACAGAATTATTAATGCCAATACCATCATCTTCAATAATTAAAGTAAATAAACCATCATTCTCACTTAACTTAACCCAAACTGTTCCTTCATCACGACCTTCAAAAGCATACTTAATACTATTGGTTAAAAGTTCATTAATAATTAAACCAAGAGAAATAGCAATATCTAAATTTATATATGTCTTAACTAAATCCATTTTAAAGGTAATCTTTTTAGAAGTAATATAACTTCCTTTAATCTCACGAACTAAATCATTTATATAATCAAAAATATCCATATCCTCAAAATTTAGATTTTTATATAAATTCTCATGAACTAAAGCCATACTACGAACACGAGATTGAGTCTGAAAAATAGCTTCTTTAGCTTCTAAATTATCGATTTTATGAGATTGAATACTTAATAAACTGATAATAATTTGCATATTATTCTTAACACGATGATGAACCTCAGTTAAAAGAGCATTCCTTTCTTTAATACTTTTTTTAAGAGCTGATTGTTTTTCAATAGATTCAGATATATCAAAAGTTGTTATAACAACACCATCAAATTTATCATTTTTAATAAAAGGTATTACCCATCCATTAAAATTTCTATCAATATTTTGAGATTTATGACTAAATTCAAAGAAATGAGGTTTCAAAGATTTTTTTACTTCTAAAGCATGATTTTTAACAAGCCCATCAAATTCTGTGAAATAATTTAAACCAATAATATTTTCATCAAAACCCCTAAATTCATAGTAAATATCATTTGCATAAACAATTTGATCTTCTTCATTTAAAACCATGACCCCTTCAATAGTATACTGTATTATATCTTCAAATAATACTTGTTTTTTTTTCTGCTTCTTCTTCTGATTGAATATGGTTAAACTCAGCATAAGTAATATGATTAATATAATAAAAAACTAAAAATATTAAGAATAATACTGAAGATAATATTAAGAATAATTCATTTGATAAAAAAGTAAACCATGCAGATTTAATGATTAAGATTACTGTAAGTACTAAAACAAAAATATTACCTATTATAAATATATTCCTTCCAAATACACTGTTTTTAGTTTTAAGATTTAAATGTTTCATAAATCCTTTATCAGGAGTATAAGCTAAGAATAAAAATGAAATTATTAAATAAGAGGATAAAGTAAATAATAAAACCATACCATTAAGGTTAATATTTACATAATTTATTGCAAAAGCAACAAATCTTCCAACAATTAAAAGTAAAGCCAAAAATTGTGCAAAAGCATAATATTTTTTATAGATTAATGAATATAAAAGGAAGATAATCCCAATATAATTTAATATAATAAATAATAACATTAATTTACCAAATTGAAAATAAAAAGATAAATTAATTAAATTTAATAAAGATAAAAGAAAAATACTTGTATTTAAAATCATTAAAGCAAGAAATAGTTTAGAAAAATTATTTAAATACTTTTTATGATGATTTTCTTTATTAGCTACTAATAAAAACCCAATACAGAATAGTGAAAAAAATGTAGTGTTAAATATTAAAAAATTTTTATTTGGTAAATGTAACAAAATATTTAAGAAAATCACGGCTAAAAAAATTATTAAGGTTATAATTGTTATTAAAATAGAATATTTTTTTAATTTATTAACAAGAGGATAATTAATAAATGTTTTATAATCATAATCATCATCTAATAACTTGTTTAACATGTTTTATACTTTCCTAATATTTATTATGCATACTTATAATATTTTTTTGTTAGTAAGTATTAAAATAGTTTTCTAAAAAAAGTAAAATTTTATAATTAAATAAATTGTTTAAAAAAGTTTTCGAATTCTTCATCATTTAATGGTTCAGGCACTATATAATCATTATTATTTAATATTTTTAAAGCTAAATCATTGTATTCTTCTGCTTCTTCGGATTCAGGATATTTTTCAACAACTGTTTTAGCATCTAATTCACTTTGTTGTATGAGATTACTTCTATGGATTGTTCCAATTATCTTAGTACCTATCTTTTCAGCAAATAATTTAACAATATTCTCTTCATTAGGTATATTTCTACAATTACAGATTATACCTGCAAGATTACCATGTAATTTTTTAATTCCTCGAGAAATGTTATTTGCAGCATATAATGACATGTATTCACCTGAGGATACTATGAAAACTTCATCAGCATAATCTTCTCGTAAAGGCACTGAGAATCCTCCACATACTACATCTCCAAGAACATCATAAAATATAATATCTAAATCTTCATTGAATGCACCAACGTTTTCTAAACGTTTCATTGCAACAATAACGCCCCGTCCAGCACATCCAACTCCAGGTTCAGGACCTCCACTTTCCACACATTTTATCCCATTATAACCTGTGAAAACTAAATCATCAATTTTTGGTTTATGATTATCTTTTAATGTACTAACTACAGTAGGTATTCTTTTACCATATAATGTTCTTGTAGTATCTGCTTTAGGATCACAACCAATAACCATTAAATTTTTTCCTTGTTGACTGTATGCGGCAGATATATTAGCTACTGTTGTTGATTTTCCTATTCCACCTTTTCCATATATTGCTATTTTTTTCTGTTTTTTCAAACTTAAACCTCCTAATTATTCTCTTTTAATTAATTTATATACATAATCACTTTCTCGTAATTTTTCAGGTATTAATATTGCTACATTTTGACCTTTATAAGCAGTTTGTATAGGTTTTTTATTTATTTGCATTGAACTTATTTTATGAGTTATTGAACCTGTTGTTGGTCCTTGAATCATTATTTCATCACCCAAATGTAAATCGTCCCAAATTTTTAGCTCAACAACATGTATTTTATTATAATAATTTACGACTTTACCAATATCTTTTTTAATGTATTTAGATTGATTATCTTGACTTTGAGTGTAAGGTATTTTAAAGTAGAATCCTGTGTCAAATCCCCTATTAAATACTTTATTCAATTCTTCCACCCATAAAGGTTTATATTCATAGCTTCCACTGTTATAGGAGTCTATTGCTTCACGATAAACTTTTGTAGCTGTTGCAACATAATCAGGAGATCTTGCTCTTCCTTCAATTTTAAAAGAATCAACACCTGTTTTCATTATTTCAGGTATATGTTCAATTAATGCCATATCTTTAGGTGAGAAAAAATTAGTGTGATATGAGTTATCATATGCTTGTGTTATTATAAAAGATTCATCTTCACATTCTGTTGTGTTTTTAACATTTAAATTATTATTTCCCTCATAAGTTAATTTCCATTCTTTTCTACAAGGTTGAAGACAATCCCCACAGTTTGCACTTCTATTATACAATCCATAACTTAAAAAACATCTACCACTAATAGCCATACACATAGCTCCATGAATAAATATCTCTGTTTCTATAGGGGATTTATGTGCTAATTGAGAAATTTCATTTAGATTTAGTTCTCTTGAAAGTATAGCCCTTTTGACTCCTAATTCATTTAAAATTTTTAATGTTTCTAAATTAGTAGTGTTTTCTTGAACACTTAAATGAGCTTCTAAATCATTTTCTACTACAGAATGGATTAATCCTAAATCAGATAAAATTACTCCATCAGCACCAGCTTCTTTAATAATAGGCAATTGTTTTTTCATTAAATTAATATCTTTGTCTTTCATAATAATGTTAGTGCAAACATATAATTTACTATTATATTCTTTAACAATTTCTGCAACTTTTTTTATGTCTTTAATTGTGAAATTGTTTGCATTTACTCTCATATTTACACCTTCTAATCCAATGTAAATTGAGTCTGCCCCATTTTTTAATGCTGCAGATAAGCTTGTGAAATTTCCTGCAGGTGCTAATAATTCTACCATTTTTAATACTTACCTTAAATTATTTTTTTGTAAACTTATAAAAGAATATTAAATTATTGAAAAAGAAATTTATTTGAAAAAAGAAATTAATATTTAAATAGAAAAATATTTAAAAAAATTGTGAATAAATAGAATCTGAAAATTCCATTTAAATTTTAAAATTTATAATAAGATTCTGGAGTAGCTGTATCTGGAATACAAGTAGGATATTCTTCAGTTATACAACCTAAGCATAATTCTTCCCTATCAAATCCTATAGCATCTATTAAATCTTCAATAGTGATATATCCTAAAGTTTCAGCCCCTAATTTTTGTCGGATTTCTTCAACAGAAAAATTTGCAGCAATTAATTCCTTTTTTGTAGCCATTGCTACACCATAATAACAAGGACTTATAACTGGCGGGCAACCTATCATTAAATGAACTTCTTTTGCCCCAGAAGCTTTTAACACATCAATTAATGATTCTGAAGTTGTTCCTCTAACTATACTATCATCAATTAAAACTATTTTTTTATCTTTTAATTCTGAAGCTAAGGGGTTTACTTTTAATTTAACTGCCATTTCTCGTTCTTCTTGAGTTGGCATGATAAATGTTCGTCCAACATAACGATTTTTAATTAAACCTTCAGCATAAGGTATTCCAGAAGCCCGTGAATATCCAATAGCCGCAGGTATAGATGAATCAGGTACTGGCATTACAACATCTGCATCATCAATAGGATATTCTTCATAAAGTTTTTCACCTATCTTTTTACGAACCTCATAAACTGTTTTACCATCTATAATACTATCAGGTCTTGCAAAATAAACATATTCAAACATACATCTTGCAAGTGGGAATTTTCCTGCTATTTTTAAAATATGACTTTTAACTTCATCACCATCAAAGTATACTATTTCACCAGGTTCTAAATCACGTATATACTCTGCATTAATAACATCTAATGCAACAGTTTCAGAAGCTGCTATATATACATTATCTTTTTTACCAAGAACTAATGGTTTTATTGCTCTTGGATCTCGAATTATATATAAGTCATTGTTTATAAGTATTGTTAATGAGTAAGATCCTACAATATCTTTTGAAATAGTTTCTAATACTTCTATAATGTTATCATTTTTTTCATGTTCTCTTTTAATAAGATAACATAATACTTCAGAATCAGTATCTGATTGGAATTCATAACCATCTTGGATTAATTCTTTTCTCAATCTAGCTGAATTAACTATATCTCCATTATGAGCTATTGAAATGAATCCATCATCAAAGTCTGTTACAAATGGTTGTGAGTTTTCAAGTTTTGATTTACCTGTTGTTGAGTAACGTACATGTCCAATACCAACATTTCCAACTAAATTTTTGATTTGATCATCTTTAAAAACATCAGTTAATAAACCCATTCCACAGTAATAATTTAAGCCAGAATCATGATTAAAAGTAGCTATTCCTGCTGATTCTTGACCTCTATGTTGTAAAGCATATAATCCATAATAAATTAATGAAGATACATCAAAGTCTTTATTTGTTGAGTGTATCCCCATAATCCCACATTTATCTCGCAATTTATAGTCTCCGTAGTTATAAAAAAAATTAAAAAATATTTATAATTAATTAAATCTTTAGTTATTCATAATATATAATATTTTATTTATTTCTTAATCCCAAAGGTTTTGAAAATTTGACATATCATATTCATCATTATTATTTTCATTTCCATCACTGATTGAATTATCAATATTTTGATTTTTAGTATCCATATTATGATTTAAATCGTTTTGTAAATTTTCATTATTTTCTAAAAATATTAAGGTTGTTCTAATTATTTTTAACCAATCAATTGCTTCATCTTTAGTTTTTGCAACTATAAAACCTTGACCTACAATTATATTTAATGGTTTAAAATTGTTTGTTGCATAAATTACTTTATCTTCTTTTGTTAATATTTCATCAAATGATTCTTGCCATAATTCTTTAAGGTTGAATACTTCTAATAAATCTTTTGTGTATATATTTGCAAATTTTGATTTGAAATTACTGTACTCAGATTTAATATCATCTAATGTATTTTCTAAGCTTTGTATTTCTTCTTTTAAACTTTGATTATTATCAGTTAATTCTTTTGAATAATTTATTGCATTAGCATTCTCTAAATTTAATTGTTCATTAGTTTTAATTAATTTTCCATAATCTATTTTTAAATCATATAATTCTTTTTGAATTTCACTAATGTCTTCTCTATTCAGTATAGAAGTTAGGGATGCTCTAATTATACTATTATGAATTTCATGTTCTACTTTTGAGGGTTCTATAAATTCATTTCCATTAGCATTTGAGAATATTAAATATTCCACATAATTATAATTTGTTTTTAATTCTTTGTATTGATTAATGAATTGTTCTTTTCCTTCAGATGTTAAATCGATTGAGATTAATATTAAATCTGCACCTATTATGGATTCTTTTACTGAATTTATATCTTTGGTTGGTATTATTGAAGATACAGACATATTATAATTGTCTATTAAGTGCATATTATTTACTGCTTTAATTAAAATTTCAGCAGCATCTAAATCTTTTACAATAATTTTAACATCTAAAATGTTTTTTTCATAATCATGAGATTCTTCTGAATATTGATATTTTTCTTCATCATTTTGGTTTTCTAATTCTTGTGAAATTTCATTTATATTAAAATTGTTTTCATCTTCCATTTTAATTAATCCTTCATTTCTTATTGTTTTTTATGCCAATTCCATGCTGTTTCCACAATTTTATTTAATGTATCATATTCCGGTTTCCAATTTAGTTCTTTTCTAATTTTAGTAGAATCTGCTACTAATTTTTCTGGATCTCCTTTTCTTGGTGATTTAATTATTGTTGGAATTGTAGTTCCTGTAACTTCTTGACAAGTGTTAATTACCTCTTTTACAGAGAAACCTTCCCCATTTCCTAGGTTGAATATTTTTGATTTCTGTTTATCTTTTAAATATTCTAATGCTAATATGTGTGCTTTGGATATATCGTTTACATGTACATAATCTCTGATACATGTTCCATCTGGAGTGTTATAATTTTCTCCATAAATTGAAATGTAACTTTGTTTTCCCATTGCAGTGTTAAGGATTAATGGAATTAAGTGTGTTTCGGGATTGTGCATTTCACCTATTTCACTTTCTGGATCTGCTCCTGATGCATTAAAGTACCTTAATGAGATATAGTTTAAGTTTCCATTTTTAGATTCATTTTCTAATGTTTTTTCAACTAGTAACTTTGATTGTCCATAAGGATTTATTGGTTTTGTTTGAGCATTTTCAGTTATTGGAATTTCTAAAGGATTTCCATATAATGATGAGGTTGATGAAAAAATGAAATCTTTAACATTGTTCTGTTTCATTACTTTAATTAAGTTTAAAGTATTTTGGTAATTGTTTTTTAAATACATTGCAGGATATTCAACACTTTCAGGTACTGATGTAAATGCAGCACAATGTATTACTCCATCAATTTGATATTTATTGAAAATTTTATTTAGTGCTTGAGTATCTTTTAATTCTGCTTCTACAAGTTTACCCCATTTTACTGTATTTTGATTACCACTTGAGAAATTATCAAGCACAATTGTATCATATCCTTCTTTGTTCAATAATTTATTGATGTGTGAACCAATATATCCTGCTCCACCTGTGATTAAAATCATACTTTTTATTACTCCCATTAATTTATAATTTTTATTAAAATTTAGATTGTACTTATAAATATTTAGAATTAATTATTAATTAAATATTTAATTATGTTTATAATTATATTTATAAAAAATTTTTGCAAATAGAATTAATTCATGAAAATTTTTAAAAAAAGAGGGGTTTTATGTTAAATTTTAAAAAAAGAAAAAATGATGGTGGTTAATTATATTTTTAAGTAAATTACTTGTGTTTAAAATAATTTACCTAATTTTAATACAGCTTTTGGTGATACTTTAATTAAATTTTTAACAAGCTCTTCTGTGTTTGCTTTTTCAAATTCAATATCTTGGAAAGCATTTGCTACACTGTTTAATTCTTTATCATTTAAACTGAGTAAGTAGTCTTTTACTTTCAAGTATTTTTTCATTTCATCACCGATTGCATCTCTTAAGTTTGTATCATATTCTTTGAGACGTTTTTCACTGTAATCTTTTTCTTCTATTGCTTTTGCAGCTACTTTACCTGCGTGTAAACCACCGGTCATTCCACTGATAATTCCTCCACCAGTTAATGGATTAACTTGTCCTGCTGCATCTCCAACAACTAAAAGATTGTCTGCATATATTTTTTTATGGATTCCTCCAACTGGGTCTCCACCAACATTCATTTCTACAGGTTGTGCTTCTTGTAATGAATCACAGTTTGCGACGAAATCATCTAAATATTCTATTGCAGGTTTTTCTGCTACATTTGGTAATACTGCTAATCCTACGTTTGCTATGTCATCTTCTTTAGGGAAAATCCATACATATCCTCCAGGAGCAACACTTCCAAAGTAGAATTCTATAACATTTCTATCTTTAAGTTTTACATTACACATTTCGTATTGTATACCTGATTCCATATCTTTTGCTTTTGTGCTTGTTTTTAGTCCTGCCCATCTTGCGATATGTGATTCTGGTCCATCTGCTGCTATTAAGATTTTACATTTTATTTCGAATAGTTCACCCATTTTTTCACAGGTAACTATAAATCCATCCCCATCTTTTCTTACACCTTTTGCTTGGGTTTTAATGAAGATTTTTGCTCCTTCTCTTGCTGCATCCATAGCCATGTATTTATCGAATACTTTTCTTTCTAGGATGTATCCTGCTTCTGGAATTTCAATTTTATCATTGGTTAACCATACATCAGTTCCATCTGGAGCTACTAATCTTACTCCATCTAATTCACGTGTTACCCAACTTGGGTTTGGTTCTACTCCAACTCTTTTTAATCCATTTTTAGAGACTCCTTCTGCACATCTTTTTGGAGCACCTATTTCTGCTTTTTTATCCATTAATATTACATCTGCTCCGCCTATTGCTGCATGTTTTGCTGCTGAGGAACCTGCAGGACCTGATCCTACTACTAATACATCAGTTTTAATCATAAGTATCATTATCTCCTAAATATTTTATTGTTTTTCTAAAGCATGTAAAGGACATGTTTTTATACAGATATCACATTTTTCACTACATTCGTCTTCATCAAAAACTAAACTAGTTTCTTTTACTTCAATACAATTTTTAGGACATACTCCGGCACATGCACCGCAATATGAACACCAATCTTTTATTATCATCATAGGGTTCTTTACTCCAGAAATATTTATTCTTTTATTTTAATTAAAAATTTATAATTGTTAAATTAATTAAACCATTTTCTTTTTTTAAAAATTAAATATTTAGTTATGAAAAAAAATTTTATTATGGTTTGTAATTATAAAAGTTATAATATCTTAATTTTAAGTTAATGTAATATATATATTTTTCTAAAAAAAGTATTATTAATTAAATATTAAATTATTTAAAAAAAGGTAAGGGAAGATTTTAAGAATTTTTTTTAAATAATATTTTTAACTCTTAATGATGCAGCTAATGGTTTTATCTTAGCTGGTGTTCCTATAGCTAAATAAAATGGAGGAACACTTCTGGTTACAACTGCACCTGCTGCAACCATAGCACCTTCTCCTATTTCAAGATTACTTAAGAAAGTAGTGTTAGCTCCAATTGAAGCTCCTTTTCTTATTCGTGGCCCTTTTAATTTGTAATCTACTCTTATAGGATACCGATCATTAGTAAAACATGCACATGGCCCTATGAATACATTATCTTCAATTATAGTGTTTCTTGGAATATACACGTTTGATTGAATACTTACATTATTTCCGATTACACATTCTCCTTCTATCACAGTATTTGTACCAATGAGAACATCATTTCCAATGTTAGTTTTTTCACGTATTACTACATTATGACCTGTTTTGAAATCATCCCCAATTATAACATCATTATAAATAATACTATTAGATCGTATAACTATATTTTGCCCAAGGACAGGTTCTTTACTAAATCTTTTATAGTTAACACCTAATTGGATATTATTTCTACTTAATTGCGGATTATCATTAGTAGTATCTTCTTCACCTAATATTCCAAAGAATTTTGCCATTTTATCTTCAATCTCCCCTAAATAAATTAATTTTATTAATTGTAAATTTTGACTTTAAAAAAAATTATTAAATTAATAAAATAAATATCAAAAGATAATAATTTTTTTAATATGATAATGATATATAATTACAAAGTATTTAAAAATTTTGTAAAAAAGTTTAATATGATTATAAAATTAAGTTTATTATAAGTCTTAAATTAACTGAGGGAAAAATTTTGAAAGTTACTAAGGAATATATTTTAGATAAAATCTACGAAATTCGAAAAGATATTGGTCATGACCCTATAATTATTAATATTCATGATATTATTTATAATAAAGAAGAAGATGAATTATGGATTATTACTACTGATAGACCTGATAAATCTGCTGTGATTGGTAAAGGTGGATGGGTAGTAGGTAAATTACGTGAAGATTTGAGTATTAATAGTATTCATGTAGAAAGTTATAGTGATCTTTTAACTAAAAAGTATAGGTTAAATTTATCTTTAAAAACATTGAAAATGTTTCGTGAAGATTATCCTAAATTAAATAGTTCATTAGTTAATTTAAGTAAATTAATTATGGATAAATTAAATAATCTTTATAGTTTTGATTTAGAAAAATATTTTAATGAACATGATTTTGTAGAAAGTGATGAACATTTAGCTGTTGTTGCTTTATCTGGTGGTGCTGATAGTTGTTTTTCTCTTGTTTTAGCTAAGATGTTGGGTTTTAATCCTATTGCTGTTAGTGTTGATCCTGGTACAATTGTATTACCTAAACAGTTTAAAGAAAATATTGAAAAGATTACAAACGATTTAAGTGTCCCTCAAGTTTATATTCCTGTAGATTATAGTGAAATTATTCAAGAAAGTTTTAATGGTCGTTTTCATCCCTGTGGTAAATGTTCTGATGTTATTGAAAATGAAGTTTTAAAATATTCTATTAAGAAAAATATTCCTTTAATTATTTTTGGTGATATGTTATCTACTGGTAGTCAATGCATTACAAAACAGTATAGTGATAATAATGAAATTTTGAGATTGAATTTGCCAGCTTGCATATCTTCAACTAAAATGGAGCATAAGAAATTGAATAAAAATTATAGTCTTAAAAATATGGAAGGATTTGGTTGTCCACTCTTACATGAAGTTCATAAAAAATATCCTTTTATGAAAAAATATAGTATTCAAAGAATTTTACGTGAAACACGATCTGGAGTTTTAGAACCCGGTGAAGCTTTAAAGTTAATTTGGAGTTTTTATAAAATATGAAAAAATAGTTTTAATAATGTATAAAATAAATTAATAAATAATTACTAATTTAAAAAAATTTTTTATATAGAAGTTGAGTAAAATTGAAAAAGAAAATATGTCCAAGATGTGGATCTGATAATGTTAAATGGATAATTCCTCAAGTTTGGTCTAGATGGTTATGTTATAATTGTGATTATACTGGACCTGTTATAGAAGCAGATGATAAATTACAAAAAGAAATACAAGAAAATTGGGCTTTAAATAAGGAAAAAATCTTAAGTGAAGAAAAAGAACGTTTCGAGGAAACATTTGATGATGAAAGTGAATTTGATAAAAAATTAGATGATGATTTAACTGATGAAGAAATGGAAAAAAAGTTAGATCAATTATTTGAGGAAAATAAATAAAAAAGGATCATTTTTTTAATAAAAATGCCTTTTTTTAATAATTCCCTATTTTTTAGAATTAGACAGAAATTTTATTATCAAGTAATGAATCCTCTGAATTTTCAAGGATTTTTCCATCTAAAACTTCAATAACACGGTCTGCTAGTTTTGCTACATTCATATCATGAGTAACAAGGATTATAGTAACATTTTTTTGTTTATTTAATAAAGTTAATTTTTCAAGAATCTTATTACTAGTTTTAGAATCTAAGGATCCTGTAGGTTCATCTGCCAATACGATTGAAGGATCATTTGCAAGAGATCTTGCAATAGCCACTCTTTGACGTTCCCCACCAGATAATTGATTAGGTTTCATTTTAGCTTTATTTTTTATTCCTACATCTTCCAATAAACTTAATGCTTTAGTTCTTTGATCTTTACTAGAAATTTTTTGTGTATACATAGGTATTTCAACATTTTCCACAACTGATAGATTAGGTATAAGATTATGTAATTGGAAAATGAATCCTATTTGTTCTGCACGGAATTCATTTAATTTTTTACTTTTTTCTAGATTTATATTCCCCACACGTATTGAACCACTATCCTGGATATCTAATGCTCCTAACATATGTAAAAGTGTTGATTTTCCACTACCAGAGGGTCCTATGATTGAAACAAATTCTCCTTCTTTTATGTTGAAACTTATATCATTTAATGCTTTTACTTGTCCATTTTCATAAGTTTTCACTAAGTTTTTTACTTCTACAATATTTTCACCCATAATAATTTTCCCTCTTTTTTTTATTCATATCTTAAAGCTTCTGTTGGTTGTAATTTAGTTGCTTTAATTGCAGGATATAATCCTCCTAAGAGCCCTACTATTATTGCAACTGCAAATGCTTCTGATATAGTAGTTATAGTAAATATTGGTGTTAATCCATTCATTATTCCCATGGCAGTTATTAGTTCTACACCTATTACTCCCATAATAGTTCCTACTATAGCAGATATTACGGTTATAACTACAGATTCTCCCATTATCATTAGTAATATTTTTTTACTACTCCATCCAACAGCTTTTAGTACACCTATTTCTCTGGTTCTTTCCATTACACTCATTAGCATGGTATTGATTATTCCTAATCCTCCAATAATTATTGCAAGTAAACTTATTGCCCATGATGCACTGTTTAACATATCTATTACACTTTGCATTGATGAAATATCTGATACTGAACTTATAGTAGTTACATTATCACTATATAAGTTATCTATTCTTTGTGTAACTTGATCGACATCTGCTCCTTTATCTACTTTAACATATATCATGGAAACATTTCCTTTTGTATCATCTATGTTTTGTGCATTTTCTAGGCTGGTGTATACTCCTTGATCTTG
Source organism: Methanobrevibacter sp. UBA417 (assembly GCF_002508845.1). Lineage (NCBI taxonomy): Archaea > Methanobacteriati > Methanobacteriota > Methanobacteria > Methanobacteriales > Methanobacteriaceae > Methanobrevibacter > Methanobrevibacter sp. UBA417. Next base: position 17,087 of record NZ_DAZC01000032.1, on the reverse strand, counting down.
GTTACTATCTCCAGTTTCATATGTTCCAACAATATGGTATGTTTTATCTTTAAGAGTTAAATTGTCACCTACTGTTTTGTTTAATTGTTCAGCTGATAGTTTTCCCATTATCATTTCTGAAGTATTTTTATGGTATGATGTTCCATTGGTTATAGTTAATTCTGCAAATTTTGATTGACTTGGATCTAATCCTATAACAACTAGGTAACCATTTAATCCTTGAGGTTGTACCATTGTACTATATATACCTACTGCAGAATTTACTCCTGTTACATTTAATATTTTCCCAACCCATGATTGGTTTAATGGTGTGGCTCCAAATGAGGCCATATTTTGTTGTGACATTCCTGAGTCTGTATTGTTTTCATTTCCTGCAACTGTAAAGTCTGATCCTCCAGCATGTAATGTATCGTCAACACCTGATACCATTCCTTCAGTCATTGCCCCCAGTGCTACAATTGTTGCTATTCCTATCCCAATTCCTATTATTGCAAGGATTGCTCGGGATTTACTTCTAAATGGGTTTTTAAGTATTAATTTTAAAAATGACATTATTTTTTAATCCTTTAGTTTATTTAATTAAAAGAAAATAGTTCAAAATTGAACTATCATATGTTAGTATATTTTTGTTATAATATATAAAAATTAGGGCGAAAAAAATATAAAATGTAAAAATAGTAAAAAATTTTAATCTTTTAAAGATTTTTTTAAAGAAATTTCAGTATTAACAAAAGAAATCATATTATTTCTAGCTAGCTCAACCATTTCAGGAGAAGGACCACCAGGAACATTTCTCATCTTAACATTTTCTAGTGGATTAAGAGCAGTATGAACCAAATCATCACCTAAATTAAGTTTATTAAAACCTAATTCAACAGCAACATTATCAACATAATCAGAAGTAATATCTTCAGCATTTAAACCATTACTAATAGCTTCATTAACTATCCGACCAACAATTTTATGTGCAGTACGGAAAGGAATTTTACGTTCACGGACCATAATATCTGCAAGATCAGTAGCAGTAGCAAAATTCTTACTAGCTAAATCTAAACATCTATCTGTATTAAATTTAACAGACAATAACATATGTTTAACTATTTCCAAAGTATCATAACTGTTTTGAATAGCATTCCAAAGATGAGGAGTGAGTTCTTGTAAATCTCTATTGTAAGTATAAGGTAAAGCTTTAAGCATAGTTAAAATTGTTACTAATTCTCCATTAGCAATTGTAGCTTTACTTCTTGCAACTTCTGCAACATCAGGATTTTTCTTCTGAGGCATAATACTACTTGTACTACAATATTCATCTGCCATTGTAATAACTCCAAATTCATAAGTACTCCAAAGAACTAACTCTTCACAAATTTTAGATAATGTAGTGCATAATTGAGTTAAATCAAATACAGTCTCAGCAATAAAATCTCGTGCAGCAACTCCATCCATACTATTTTCCATATATGAATCAAAACCTAAAAGTTGAGTTGTTAATTCTCGATTAATTGGAAAACTTGTAGTAGTCATAGCAGCTGAGCCTAATGGATTTATATTAACTCTTTTATAAGTATCATCTAAACGTTGATAATCTCTTTTTAAACTTTGAGCATAAGCCATTAAATGATGTGCTACAGTAATAGGTTGAGCATGTTGTAAGTGAGTGAAACCTATGAAAACAGATTCTTTATATTCTCCAGCAAGATCAACTATACCAGTAATGAAATCTAAAATATCATATTGCATTTCTCTTATTTTTTCACGTAAAACAAGACGAATATCAGTTGCTACTTGATCATTTCTAGATTTAGCAGTGTGCATGAAACCTGCTTCTGGACCTATTTTATTGGTTACATAATTTTCAACAGCCATATGCACATCTTCTACAGATGGATCAAATTCTAATACATCATATCCTTCATCTTTAAGTGAAATTAATGCATCAATAATATGATCAGCTATTTCAAAATCTATTATGTTCTCTTGTTTTAACATTAATGTATGTGCCATGTTACATTTTACATCGGCATTGAAAATGATTTTATCAAATTCAAGAGATGAAGTGTATTCAGCTGCTTCATCTGTCATCTCTTTTTCTAATCTTCCACTTCTAAGTTTCATGACTTCACCTTAAAAAAAATTTTATATTAATTAGTTTATATAATTTTCTAATATTAAAATGTAGAAAAAATAGTATTAAGTATGTAAATATTTGAATTTAAAAAAAATGAGTATATTTATTTTGTATTTAAAAAAAAATAGATGGTTAAGTAATAAAAAATATTATAATTTTTTATAAACTTAATCTTTATTTTTCATTTCAGTGTATCCACATTTACCACATGCGTATCTGTCACCGTGGTCTGCCATAAATACTCCATTTCCACAACGTGGGCAGATTGGATTTTTACGTTCTATTTTATCGCCATCGACTTTGTAAAGACTACTTACTTTCATGTTAATTTTCTCCCTTAAATTTATTTTATTAAAATATTATACTAATTTTATTCTTCTGCTTCTTCAGATTCTTCTGGAGCTTCTGGTTCAGTATTTTTTTCAATAACACTAGTGGTTTCAACTTTCTTTAAAGCTGCTTCATTATCGTATACTTTTGCATATCCTACTGCAATAGGTTCACCATAGGAGGGTTTAATACTATCTATTACAATTAAATCTTTTTTAGTATCTAAAAGTGCAATAAGTTTACTTTTTACAGTCATTGTGTTAGGAGTAGCTTCTCCTTCATAATCAATTTCAAATTTAACTTCAGTTCTTTCTAAAACTTTGTTTTCTTTTTTTTCTATGATAGTGTATTCCATTATTAAACCTCATTATATATTTATTTTTTATATTTAGATTATCCAATTATTATTTTTTTGGGGTTTTATTTATTTAATAAAAAGCATATTAATGTGTACTATAGGACATTAATTCTTTTGCTTTAGATTTAACATCTGAAGCTTTTACATAAACTAAACCTTCATTTGGTTGTCCATATAATATTATAGTATCTTCAGGTGCAATTAAGATGCAAGGAAGAACTGCAAGATCTTCTTCCCCTTTAACTACAATTTGACGTTTGATTCCATCAGCATTTATAGCTTTAATAGCAGATTCTATGGTTTCCCATAGATCATCGGTAATTGTTCCTGCGGGATTATTTGCTTCAAGTATGTTATTTTGTATTAAATCATGAGAATGATCTTTTCTTTGTATACGATTATCAATTATTCCAAGATGGGGTGTTAAATCGTTATCTTTTAAATTTTTAGTAGTTTGATCTCCTACTGAGATTAAAAAATCTGCTTTTTTTATATCAGGAATTGCATCCTCAAAATTAGGATATAATTTTCCAAGTGGTTTTTTGAATTCTGATATCATATTATTATTTAATACAAACAAGATTTTAACCTCTAATTATGTTTTAATTTAATATTTATATTTAAAAAGAATAATTTAGAAAAATATATTCTTTTATTAATTTGACAAAATTATTTATGAAAAGTTTTAATTAATTATCTGACTCTTAGTGCATATTCGCCTTTAAGAGTTATATTTAATTCTTTAGCAACATCAGAATTATCAGGATCAGTTATGATTACTAATCCACTCCAATTTGAGCTTGTAGGATTTTTACAAACAGGACATCTTTCTTTGGAAGTTAACATTTTACAAGAGGTACATGCTTTTTCACTCATTTTTTAGCCTTCTTACCTTTTTTATTCTTGTTTTTTTCTTCTTCAATCCATTCAAATCTACCTAAACCAGTTTGTCTCATGGTTAATCCTATACGGGTATCATTAACAGATTTTCCTTTTAAACTAAGAGCAACTATTCTAGCTCTTACACGATTAGTTTCTTCTAAAGATTTATTAGATTCTTTACCAAGAAGTGCTCCTCTTTTGAAATCATAATTAATATAATCATCAGTTACTTGAGAAACATGAACAAGACCATCCATTGGTCCAATTCTTACAAATGCTCCAAATTCTGCTATTTCTATTACTTCACCTTCAACAATTTCTTGTTGTTCTGGTTTGTAAAAGATAGCATTGAATGTTACATGATGGTAAGCTGCTCCATCACCCATTATGAGTACACCATCATCGATTTCATCGATACTTGTTACTGCTACCATTAAACCTAATTTTTTATCTAAAACACCATTATATTCATCGTTTAATGTTTGAATAGCAACATCATCAAGAGGGTCTTCAAATTTATAAGGTGGGATTCTTACTGTGTCTTGAATTTTACTCATATAATACAAATTTATCCCTTCTTTTCTCTTTTATTATTTATAATTTCTCTGTTTTAGTATTTTTCTTTATACATATCGATAGAACGTACTAATTCTGTTTTTGCAGCATCAATATCTTCCCAATCTAAAACATCTACTTTTTTACCTTGTAAATTTTTATATACACTGAAGAAATGTTGTACTTCTTTTTTAAATGCTTCAGGCACATCATCAATATTTTGTATTTCTGCAAATCTTGGATCATCTACAGGTACTGCAAGTATTTTATAATCTTTTTCTCCAGTATCAATCATACCCATTATACCTACAGGTCTTACTTTTAATAAGCATCCTGGGAATGTTGGTTGTTGCATCATTACTAATACATCCATTGGATCGCCATCATCATAAGTTGTTTGTGGTATGAAACCATAATCTGCTGGGTAATGTACGGGAGAATATAATACTCTATCTAATTCAAATGCTTCAGCTTCTTTATTATATTCATATTTGTTACGAGAGCCTTTAGGAACTTCAATTATTGCATTGAATTCGTCTGGTATGTTTTCTCCTGGTTTTAAATCTTTCCATAAATTCATTTTTTTGCCACCATTATCTTTTTTGTCAATAAATATTTTATTTAATATTAGTATGAAATATTTTATTTAAATATAACCATCTACTGCTACATATCTTTTTTGTCTTAAGTAAACGATCGTTCTTCCTTGATTTTTAGCCCTTTGTTTTAATTCTTTATCGTTTGTGGCTAAAACTTTACTTACTCTAATCAAAGCATCGTCTACAGTTTCTTTTTCTTGTAATGATATGTTTTTTATTTTTATTTTAGATGATTGTGCATATTTTAAAGCTAATCCTGCTTCTACCCTAGTTTTGCCTTTTTGATTTCTTTTTAAACCTTTTAATTCATTGATAACGAATTGAGGGGTTGTTAATTTATAAGAGGGAAAGGCTTTTTCAAGTTCATCAATTATATCTATATTGAACTGAAAGGGAATCATGAAAAATTCGTATCTAATATTATTTCTTTTTGATTTTCCATGATATTTAATACCTCTTATATTTATATATTGTATTAAAAATTTTTTTATTGGATAATACCGAAACCTATTAATCTCCAACGTGCTCCAACTCTACGACTTAGTGCTAATCTGTCACCACTATCTGCACATACAGGGAGTTTTAAGTTTACGTGGAAATCATCACCGGAAACTTCATCTACTACTCCAATTGTAGTAGTTGTTCCACAATTTATCATTAATGGTTCATGTAATTTAATTGGGGAAACTTCTCTTTCTTCTTTAGTACCAACTACACGATCTAATAAGTTTGCTTTCATATTGAAGTTATGTAATACATCTGGTAAGGAACCTTCTTTACCTGCAACAGAACCGGATAAAGTATCAGCTTTTGTTAATGATGGATCAAGTTTTGTAGCTACTCCTATTAATCCTCCAGGACCTACTTCTTCAACATGTTGTCCACCTACTTCTAAACCAACAATTTCACTTTTAAGATTAATCCATTTAGAATGTTTACCTTCACCGATATTGATTCCTGGGCGGATTTCAATAGTGTCTCCAACTTTAAGTTTTCCTTGAATGAGACTTCCACCTATAACTCCTCCACGAAGTTTTTTAGGAGGTGAACCTGGTTTGTTTATATCAAATGATCTTGCTACATACATACGTGCAGGTTTTTCAATATCATGTTCTGGAGTTTTTATAACTTCACCCATAGCTTCAATTAATATATCCATATTTGCTTCTTGTTGAGCTGAAACTGGGATGATTGGTGCGTTTTCTGCACAGGTACCTTTTACAAATTCTTGTATTTCTTTATAACTTTCAATTGCTCTCTTTTTTGGGACAATGTCTATCTTGTTTTGAACAACAACTACATCTTTTACTCCAATTACATCTAGAGCCATTAAGTGTTCTTTTGTTTGTGGTTGAGGACATTTTTCATTTGCAGCGATTACTAATACTGCACCATCCATTATAGCTGCACCAGATAACATGGTAGCCATAAGAGTTTCGTGTCCTGGAGCATCAACAAAAGATACTTGTCTTAAAAGTTCAGTTTCACTTCCACAATGCTCACAAGTTTTTTTAGTAGTATAACATAAAGGCTCGTCACATTTTGGACATTTTCTAAATTCTATATCTGCATATCCTAATCGGATAGATATTCCTCTTTTAGTTTCTTCACTATGAGTGTCTGTCCATACTCCAGATAATGCTTTGGTAAGAGTTGTTTTACCATGGTCGACATGACCCACTAAGCCTATGTTTACATCAGATTGTACTGTCACAGATTACACCTGCTAATTATTTTTTTTATTTAATTTTTTTATTTCGTATATAAGTGATAAAAAAAGGAATTGTTTTAAAAAAAACTATTACCCTCTTTTTTTATAATCGTTAAAATTCTATTTATATATTTATTATTTTTTAAATTTATATTATTGTATAAATTATAATTATTATATTTAATTTAAATTCTTTTTAAGAGTTTTCATTAAATAAAATTAAAAATTTAATTGAAAAATAGTTAAAAAAATATTATAACTATTCTTCAGCTTCTTCTTCAGGATTTAAGATTTCAGCTAATGATTTGCTACCATTTTTAGTAACAATAGTGTTAATTTGAACTATATCATCAGATATGACGTTTCCTCTTAAAGTTTTTCGTCTTTTAACACCATTATTTTTTGGATTGTAACCTACTCCATTAGATAAGAGACTTCTAACTCTTCTTGGTCCAGAAATATCACGTCTCATAGGGAAACCGTTTTTATCACTACCACCAGTGAGTTTAAGAGTGTATCCTTCTAATCCTATGACATTACCATCGAATTCTTCACCAAGAGATAAGCCTACAATTTGTTTAGCATCTTCAGCTTCAACTTGATAAGTTTCTGCTTTATCTGAAACAACTATTTTGAATGCCAAATAAATTCCTCCATTATTTTTTTTAATTTTTAAAATGTTTAATAATTTTAGTAAAATGATTTTTCTAATATAAAATTAGAAAAATTATTGTTAAATTTATTCAAATAAACCGAATTTACCCCATTCAGAATCATCTTTACGTTTAATACGTACAAATTCTTCTAAACAAGCTAATTCATCATCATTTAATTTATCCTTGAATTTTCTTTCAATAACTTTAAAATGTTTTTCAGGAATATCCACGTATAAGCTATCTCCCTCTTCAAAGTCTTTACCTGCAATAGCATCATTAACTGCCATTGCAACTTGTTGACCACGACTCATACTTGGTAAAGTTTCACCTTTATCTTCCATACTAGCTATTGAACCTACTTTATTACCATTTTCATCCATTAAAATATAACCGGGTTTTACAGTACCATTTAAAACTTCAATACCGCAAATAGCAGGTTTTGATTGTCTGAAAATAAGTTTAGGAAGAATCATAATTTTAGCTGGTTTTATTAAAGAATCAAGTAAATGTTTTTTAACAGCACTCTTTCTTTCTTCTAACCAATCATGATGATCTTCAGTTAATTTATAAATTACATTACCTTGGAATAATTTAAGAGATGTTTCTTCAAGTTCTCTTCTTGCTTTTGGATGAACATCAACATTAAAAGCAATAATTACCCCATGATCAGGATCTTCTTTTTGTGAGATAGATGCTTTAATAACATCCTTTTTATTAACATCTCCAATATCTGCAGATCTAATTGGAATTTTTTCTTGATTAAGTATATTAACAACTGCTTCAAGTGAACCTAAAGTATCTGCTTTAACTAAAACACCATTTTCTTCAGTGTCTATAGTGATATCTTCAATTTCTTTTAGGATTTCTTTTTTAACATCTTCTTCATCATTAATAACACGTAAAGGTGAACCAGACACTACATCTTCTAAGTTAGGTGCTGCTATTTTAACTCCTGCTGCAGCGACAATTTCATCAACTTTTTGGAATCTTTTCTTAGAATCTCGCATTTCTTCTAAAGGATTTGGTTTAAGTATAGATCTAACATTAGTTGTTAATATCTCATTTTTAAGCATTAAAACTATTTCATCATTAGTTCTTAAAACCCCATCATAAATGATAGTGTCAATTGTCATTCCTAATCCTGTTTCTTCTTTAACTTCAAGAACTGTACCTTTAGCAGGTGCATTTTCATGTATTTCTAACTGTTGTGTTAAATATTCTTGAGCTAAACCTAAAAGCATTGCATTTAATTCTATTATTCCTTCACCAGTGCTTGCACTAACTGGAATTATTGATATTTGACTTGCATAGGAGCTTATTCTATCAAATCTTTCTGATTGAAAACCTAATTTATGTAGTTCTCCAACAAGTTCATACAGTTTTTGATTAAGATCTTGTTGCACACTAGGTGCTTGTTCTTGAAATGATTGTGTGAATGAATTTCCCGGATGGGATTCCCAACCAAATATTTTATCAATTTTATTAGCTGCAACGACAAAAGGGGTTTTATACATTTTAAGGATATTTATTGCTTCAATAGTTTGAGGTTTAAAACCTTCATTTATATCCACTATAAGTATTGCTAAATCTGCTAAAGCTCCTCCACGTTTTCTTAGTGATGTGAATGCTGCATGTCCTGGAGTGTCTATGAAAAATAAACCTGGAATTGTATCTTTAATAGAGAGTTTTGATATGAAGTTTCCACAAATATCTTTAATAGTACTTATAGGAATTTCTGTTGCTCCTATATGCTGTGTAATTCCACCAGCTTCTCTATCAGCCACAGTACTTCCTCTGATATAGTCTAGTAGTGTGGTTTTACCATGATCTACATGACCTAATACAGATATGATTGGTGATCTTATCTTCATTTTTACTCCACTCCTCTTTAATGTTATTTTTTTAATAGTTTCCTCATCAAAAAAAAAGTCTTTTCTTTTTTTCCGTAAAATTTTTTTTTTATTCTCTAAAAAATTAATTAATATGATTTATTAAATTTTTTTGAGTTTTTAATGATGTATGGGTTTGTATAATTAAAATATTAGATTATAACTCTTCATAAATCCAAGTGTTATCTACCATATCATAATCTACTATTTCATCTTCATTAAAGAATAAACCAATTTCTCTTTCAGCAGATTCCGGTGCATCTGAAGCGTGGATTATGTTTCTTCCAGTTTGGATTCCATAATCTCCTCTGATGGTTCCGAGTTCTGCTTCTTGAGGATTAGTTGCGCCAACCATTTTTCTGATTAAGCTTATTGCATCGTCTCCTTCAATGACCATTGCAAGTACAGGGCCACTAATGATGTAATCTACTAAATCATTAAAGAATGGTTTTTCACTGTGTTCTCCATAATGTTCTTTAGCTAAGTCTTCACTTATAGTCATTAGTTTTATTGCTTTTAATTGGAGACCTTTTTCTTCAAATCTTGTTAATATTTTACCCATTAAGCGTCTTGCGACTGCATCAGGCTTCATCATTACAAAGCTTTTTTCCATCATTCTTTAACCCATTTAACTTTTCTTGGAACTCTTCCAAGTTGTATCATATTTTTTTCACATTTACTACTACAAAAGAAATAGATGCTTCCATCTTTTTTAACGTACATTTTTCCAGTACCTTCTTCTATTTCTTTGTTACAGAATGAACAAGTTCTCATGTTCTTACACCTTCTAAATATATTATAGATTAAGCAGTTAATATTTTGAACCTTAAAATTAAATAAATTTTATTTAAATTTATGGGGTTCTAATTTCTTTAGCTTCTCTAATTGTGTCGAGTAACATCAAAACATCTCCCTTACGTACAGGGCCCATGATGTTTCTTGTTAAAATTCTTCCTTTGTCTCTTCCATCGAGAATTCTGCATTTTACTTGCATGATTTCTCCAGTCATACCAGTTCTGTGTAAAACTTCTATGACTTCTGCTGGAACTCCTTCGTCATTCATTTTTTTATCCTCCTGTTTATATTATACTGGAAAACAGAGAATGTGATTATTCTTTGAGTTCAGCGACTTTTTCAACAATTTCGTTTACTAAATCTTCTGCTTCACCTGCATCTACAATACAAGCTGATGCGGTTCCAACGCTTAATCCTGCAGCTCCACCGACTTTTTCTTTAGTTGGTAAGTATGCGTAAGGAATTTCGTTTTCTTCTGCGAGTACTGGTAAATGTGCTACAATTTCAGCAGGATCTACATCTTCAGCGATAACGACAAGTTTTGCGTCACCTCTTTCAATAAATTTAGTTACTTCGTTAGTTCCTTTTGCTACCTTTCCGGTATTTTTTGCTGATTCTAAAGCTTCTTCGGTTTTTTGAGCTATTTCTTCTGGGGTGTCAAATTTTACATAAATGTTTGCCATATTAATTTACCTCCTTTTTCATCTGGCGTGAATTTTTTGCCATCCATCGGCAAATTATTATAACTGCACAGTTTTAAAATAAGTATTTTTTCTGTGGTTATAATAATCAAAACAGTGACTTTTTTAATATTTTATTAAATTGTCACAAATATTTAGTTTTAATCTATAACTCATGAAATTATATTCATATCACTAAATAATATAAACCATTAATTTATTTTTTTGTTTATATATTTTCAATGAATATTATTAGTAAAAATTAGCTAATAATATATTTTCTAAAATTTAGGATTTATGAAATAAATTCTAGAGAACTAGACAATATTAAATTTAGTTGTTATACCTTATATACTTAACTCTTTAAGGATTATAAAATATTTAAAAAAAGAGTGAATAAATTTTTTAATAATCCTTATATTATGTATTATATAGGATTATTTAAATTTTTTCATTAAATTTTGAAATTATGAACTTTCTGGGGATTGAACTCTTCCAGGAAATTCAAAATTAAAGAAGTATTCTGCTAATTTAATGCTTAAAGGCATTACTAATGCAGTTACTAATAAGTATGCAACAACCCATCTAAACGGCCATCCAAAAATTAGTATACTTAATGGCATTCCACCAAATACATAAGCTAATATAAAAGGCATTATAAATGATTCACATAAACTTATGAAGAAAGCCACAGGATTCCATAACTTACCATGTGGAGGGAATGTGAAAAAGTGTTGCGCAAGTCTTAAACTTACAGGAATAACTACTAAGTTAACTGTAAAATAAGCTATTATCCATCTGATTACCCATTGGCTGAAAAGTGTATATAAACTCATATTACCAAAAGGGACTGCTACTATAAGAGGCATTAAAAGTGACATAAATAAACTTATGAAAAATGCCATAGGGTTCCATATTCTATTTTTTATACTCATAACATATATTTTCCAATTATTATCTGTATTATCTTACAGCATTATTACCTAAATATGATAAAAATTAATAATGATTAAATTAAAATTAAAAGAAATTATTTTAAATAAAATATTGAATTTTTATTATAAAAAATTAGGGTAATGATCTATTATTTATTAGAAATTAAAATAAATCTAAATGATATACATAATTAATTATGTTTTCAGATATTATATACTTTATGGTTATATGATGAAAAAGAGAGAGTATAAATTTGATTAAAAATTTTTATTAAAAAAAGAATATTAAAGATTTTAAAGTAAAAGTTGGAAGGAAAAATGAAAATATAATTAAATCTTCATTAATCCTAAATATTAAATAAACTTAGCAAGTTTTAGTTGCTAATTTAATATCTTCAGCTTTTACAGTTTTTCTACCAGCGTGGCGAGCATATCCAACAGCTTTTTGAGAGATACCTTCTCCACATTCTTCGATTACTTCAGCTAATGCAATTTTTGCATCATCAGATACTCTTTCAGCACCAGCTTTTTTTAAAATTCTGCCTATTGGGGCAATTGGTAATTCACTCATATTTTTCACCTCATTTTTAGTAATAAATATAATAATTTCTTATATATAAATATATCGAAAAAATAGGGCTTAAGAGTAAATATTCTAGCTAAAAAATATTTAAAATTATTATAAAGATACAATTAATTAAAAAAAATAGAAAAAATAAAGGAAAATAGAAAATTACTTATTAAGTAAAAGTTCTTTAATTTTATTTAAATCTGCACTAACTTCCTTAGGTTTAGTACAAGCATTAATAGCAGTATTAGGATCTTTAAGTAAATGTCCAGTGACAATACATACTACTTTTTCACCTTTATCAATTTCACCTTCATTAACTAAACGTTTAACCCCAGCAATACTTGCAGCACTAGCAGGTTCAACACCAACCCCTTCTTTACGTGCCAGTTCTAATTGAGCTGCTAAAATTTCATCATCAGAAACAGTTTGAGCAAATCCATTACTATCATATATTGCATGTAAAGCTTTAATACTACTTACAGGTGCACCAATACGTATAGCAGTAGCAACAGTTTCAGGATTTTCAACTGGAGTCATTTTCATAGTATGTTGATTGAAAGCATTAACTATTGGACATGCTCCTTCTGCTTGGATTCCTGTCATCATAGGTAAATCATCAATAAAACCAGCTTCATGGAATTCTGATACACCTTTCCATATAGCTGAAATATTACCTGCATTACCAACAGGTAAAACAATACGATCAGGAGATTCCCAACCAAGATGATCTACAACTTCATAACCTATAGTTTTTTGTCCTTCTAATCTGTATGGGTTAATACTATTTAATAAGTATAAATATTTTTCTTCAGCTAATTGTGTCATAGCTTTTAATGCTTCATCAAAGTTTCCATCTATACTTACTACTTCTGCACCATGGAACATTGCTTGAGCTAATTTACCAAGAGCAACTTTACCTGAAGGTAAGAATACAATACAACGTTTTCCAGCACGAGCAGCATAAGCTGAAAGAGATGCTGAGGTATTACCAGTACTTGCACATCCAACAGTATCAACACCAAGTTCCATTGCTTTAGTCATACCGAGAGTCATTCCACGATCTTTAAAACTTCCAGTAGGATTAGAACCTTCAACTTTAACATATAAATCTATACCTAATTCTTCACCTAAAGTAGGGCATGGGACAAAAGGTGTTCCCCCTTCATCAAGAGAAACTTTTTTATCAGCATCAACAGGTAAAAATTCTTTATATTTCCATAAATTATCTCTTCTACCTTCAAATGTTTCTTTTGGAATATCATAATCTTCTGTTACAACTTCTAAGATTGAACCACATTTTTTACAATTGTAGATGATTTCATCATCATCATATTCTTCTCCACAGGATACACATCTTATCATTTTTTATCACTTTCAAAATATTTTTTTTGTAAGATTTTATTAAATAAAATTAATAATACTTCATTTGTTATTTCATTTTTTCATAATATAAAAAACTATTCAAAATTTAAAAAAAATTTTTTATTATGATATTTTTAAGCTTAAAGATTTAATAAAAGTTGAAAATAAGTATTTGAAATTAAAAGAAAAATAAAAAAATAAATTATTAGAGATTTATTTTTTATACAGATCCAAAGAAATATTTAAAAATTGTGAAAGCTAAAGGTTTAGTGATATTAGCTTCAACAAATGCTGCAATCATTAAAAGCACTACTGCAACAATAAGTAAAATTATAGATTGTTTAAACATTTTACCATTTTTTCTCCAAGACATTTTAAGTGTTTCTTTTAATGTAATTTTATCTTGGTTGTATACTGGATCAAATATTTCAGTATAAGTATAATCTGGAGATATTAAATTAATTAAGAATTTTATAATAAATGCTAACATTACAAATCCACCAGAACTTGCTATAACTAATGCAGGAATTTCAAATATTCCATGAGGGAGTATAAGTAATAAATATAATATTATTTGGTTATGTGCATTGTATATTGCAGCATAAAATCCTATTAGTAATGCATTTACAATTATAGCTAATATTCCAAATACACCCATTAGTAATGATCCCACATATATTGTTAATGTAGCTATTACATTATTGTAGTATAAACTATGAGTAGTTAATGTTACTTGTCCTGAACTAATTCTTTGTTGGAAAGTTTGAACTACTGGATTCATCAATGTTTGTAAGTTTGCTGCAAAGAAAAACCCTATAAGTGCTGTGATTATAAATATTGCAGCTATTATTAAAATTATATATTTATTTTCAGTGAATGCCGCTTTTACTTCTCTTCCAATTATTTTTAGATAATTTTTTATATTTGTCATTATATTAAAAACCTTTATTATTTTTAGAATAGTGTTTTAGCTATTTCTTTTGCTTCTGGTTGTTTTTCATGTAAGTCTTCAAAGAATTCTTTCATTAATTGACTGGTTCTTGCTTTACAAGCTCCACAAAGTAATGTTCCATTTTTACAATCTTCATGGATTTTATTTAATTCCTTATCAGAATCAATGAGGTGGTATACTAACATTTCATAAATTACACATTCATCTGGTTTTCCACCTAATTCTTTTTGTTCTTGTAAACTTTCTCTTCCACCTGTTTTTGCTGTTTTTACTTTCTTTTCAGCCTGTTTTGGTGTATCATTTAAATATATTGCAGTTTTTGGTTTACTACTTGACATTTTTCCACCAGTTAATCCTGTGAGGAATCTGTGGTATGTGCTTGCTGGTGGTTTGAATTTGTATTCTTCATTCATTTTATCCGCAATATCACGTGTTAATCTAATATGAGGGTCTTGATCAACACCTACAGGTACAACGACTTGTTTTGGCCCTCCATTTTCAGGTATTTGTGGGAGTAATATGTCTGCTACTTGTGTTAGTGGTGCATATAAATGTGCTAAATTTGTGGATTGTGTGAATCCATAAATTGCTTTCATTTCATTGAAATTGGATCTTTTACTGATTTTGAATGTTAAATCTTTTAATAAGTTATTTTGTGATTGTAAATAAACATTTATTTTTTCATTAGTTAAGTCCAATCCTAATGCTATATAATTTGTTAAGTATTCGTTTATTGCTATGTCTTTTGCTTTTTCTAAACTTATTCCTCTTGCTGCATATGATTCCATATCTGCAATAGGTAATGATAATGTTGCACCTTTATCCGCATACCATTTTAATTGGTCCACTACCATTTTGTGTCCTATATGCATTTGTCCACTTGGCATCATTCCAGTCACTACTGCAAATTCTTTTTTTTGGTTTGCTAATGGTATTATTTTATCATAGTCTCTGTGTCCGAATATTACTCCTCTTCTCATTAATCTTGAGGGTTCATTTATTTTTCCTATAATATCTTGGAATTTTTTTATTCCGAATTGGTTTACAAGTTTATCATAATCTACTTGTGATGATGCCCATGGGTCTATTAACATGAAAATTTTACCTCCTTTTTTTATGGTCTTGTCCATTCTACATTATAATATGTTATATCGTGGTCTTCGTCTACTACTGCAAGTAATAATTTCTTATTAACACCATGTGCTACTCTTATATAGCTTGCAAAGTCTAATGCGTGTATGTCATAAGATTCATATAATACTTTAACTAAATAGTCAGAATGTCCTGCACCTGGTTGTCTTCCCCGATCGTATAATCTGAATTCAGATCCATATTTAAATCCGGTTTTTATAATATATCCTCTATCTTTTAAATCTTTATATACTATATATTTTCCAAATAAATCTTGGTTTTTAATTAAAGTTAAGATTTGGTCTTGAGTACATTTTTGATTGTTTTTATAAATGTCTATTCTTCCATTTTCCATTAAGTATAATGCTTCTATTAGAGATAATTCTAATTTATCTTCACTTAATTTCCCAAATCCACTTTTTTGATTGAAGCTTATGGCTCTTTTACTTTCATTATCTATTTTTATTGTTACTGTTTTATCAAATAAGTCGGCACGCATATTAAAGTACAACCTTTTTTTATTATTGTTAAAAATTATTTCATTATCATTTTTTTATTATAAGAATTAGTTAAGAAAAAATTTTTTAATTAATTTATTTGTTTATTCTTTTATACTTATAAAAATTTTTAAAGATAAGTGGGTGGTTTTATAATTATTTTTTCTTTAAAAACTTTTAAATGGTTGTTAAATTAAATGGTGAAAATTTTATTTAACTATTATTATTTAGTTTTCTATTTTTATAAAGATATTGTTTGAGATTTCTGGTTTTAATATTTTTTGTTTAGAATTAACCAGGATATTTATGACATTGCTTGTTTCATCTTTTTTATTGAATGAAATTTCTGTTCCTATTGCTATGCCTTGACTTAATATTTTTGTTAATGTTTCTTCATCTCCTCTTATGAATAAAACTGTGCCTTTTTGTTTTGGTAAGAGATCAATTATACTTATAAGATTTTCATTTCTTATTCCTACTTCTGCAATATCTTTTGTGTTTTGCATACATTCTTCACAGTTTTCAAAGTCGAAGTGGCATGGAGGGATTAAATGATTATCTGGACATACATCGGGATATTTTAACATGTGACATAATGCTCTTTCTGCTTCATCTGATAATGCATGTTCCATTGCACATGCTTCTAAGTGAACATTTTCATCTTTTATTTTAAGAATATCTTTTAAGAATCTTTCAAGTATTCTATGTTTGCGTGTAATTTTTTGAGATACTGTTAATCCTTTATCGGTTAATATTGCACCTTTGTATGGTATATATTTAATGTATCCTAATTGTTCTAACTTTTTTAGCATTTGAGTTACACTACCTGGTGCTATATTTAGGTTTTTGGAAATTGTGGTAGTGGATACATGGTTTTTGTTTTTCCCCTCTTTGTATAAAACTTCTAAGTATTCTTCTATATTTTCACTAATATCTTTTGTTGACATTTTATTGATTAATACCCTCTTGAAATTTTTTTAAATAGTAGATATATTATAAAATAAAGTATATAAAAGTTTTGGTTAACCTAAACTTTTAATTAATGTATGAAAATCA
>NZ_DAZC01000011.1:0-45705 GCF_002508845.1 Methanobrevibacter sp. UBA417 | reverse complement strand
AAAATTTTTTGTAATTTTTAAATATAATATTGTACTATAATATTAATTATGATAGGTGAGAATTTGATTACTGGTATAGTTGATATAGGTTCTAATACTATACGTTTAAATGTTTATAATATAAATGAAGAAAATTTTGAATTAATGCTTTCAAAAAAGGTATCTGCAGGTTTAATTAATTATAAAAAAAACAAAATCCTCAATGAACAGGGGATTAAAATATTAATAAGTACTATTCAAGATTTTAAAAAAATTTTAGACTTTTTAAATATTAAAAATTATCATTTTTTTGCTACCGCATCTTTACGTAATATTAAAAATAAAGATAATGTTTTAAAACAAGTGAAAGATAAAACTGGAATTAGTATTGAATTAATTTCAGGTAAAGAAGAAGCGCAATTAAGTTTTCAAGGAGTTGTTTCATCTATTAAAGAGAAAGATGGAGTTTTAATAGATTTAGGTGGAGGCAGTACTGAAATTGTTATCTTTGAAGATTCCAAATCTAAATTAACTTTTAGTTTACCAATCGGTTCTTTAAGTCTTTTTAATAAATATGTAAATCATATGTTACCTACATATGAAGAAGCTGAAGATATTAGAGAAGAGGTATTTCATCAATTAAAAGTTTTAAAAGTCCCTCATTTAAAAATTAAGAATATGGTTGGTGTAGGTGGTACTATACGTGCTATAAAAAAATTATTAATATCTGAAGGTTTGCAAGATGAATCAAATAATTTAATATTTTCAAGTTTACTTAAAGAAGTAGAAAAAGACTTGAAACATAATGATAAAAAAACTTATATGAAAATTTTAAAAGTTAAAGCTTCACGTATACATACTTTAGTTCCTGGTTTAATTGTAATTGATGCAATATGTGATTATTTTGGTGTAAGGGAAATACAAGCTTGTAAATTTGGTGTTCGTGAAGGATATTTAAATTCTAAAATAATTAATGATAGTGAGTAATTTTAATGTCTAAAAAGAAGAATAAGAATAAAGGTTTTATTTGTTCATATACACAAAATCGTGAACTTTCCTGGTTGAAATTTGATCAAAGGGTTTTAGAAGAAGCAGAAGATCCGGATGTTCCTTTATTAGAAAAATTAAATTTTGTAAGTATTTTCACCAGTAATCTTGATGAATTTTATATGGTTAGATGTGGAACTCTTTATGATTTAACTTTAGTCAATGATCCTGATTATTATGATAATAAAACCGGGTGGGGTGCTCAAGAGCAATTAGATAAAATTTATGAAGAAACTGTAAAATTATACCAAAAACAAGATATAATTTATCATGATATACTAACAGATCTTAGTAAACACGGTATTGTAAATTTAAATTATAAAGATTTAACAAAAAAAGAAAAAACTTTTGTTGATAATTATTTCACTGAATTCATAATACCTGTACTCTCCCCATTGATGTTAGGTGATAATCAACCTTTCCCTCATTTAAAAAATAAAGCTTTAAATATTGTTTTAGAATTAAAGGATGAATATGGTATTTATCATGCGGTAGTTCCTATCCCTAATTCACTTCCTAGAGTAATTTATCCTGATGAGGGTATGAAAAATTTTGCTCCTGATAGAATTAGAAATCTTAAAAAAGCTCGTTTTATTTTACTTGAAAAAGTTATTTTAAAACATGTTGATGAGATTTTCAGTAATTATGAAGTAGCAGAAAAGGCAATAATTTCTGTAACACGTAATGCAGATATTAATTTATCTACTAAAAAATTAGATGATGATGAGGATTACAGACATCATATGAAAAGTATTCTTAAAAAAAGAAATCGTTTAGCACCTATACGTTTAGAAATTTATAAAAATGTTAATCCTTATCTTAGGTTAATGTTATGTAATTATTTGAATTTAAATTTAAATCAATCTTTTGTTTCAAACACTCCTCTTGAAATGTCTTATACTAAAGAAATTTTCAATAATGTTAGTCATGATTATTTTAAGGATTTATTTTATACTCCTTATACACAACGGATTACTAATGAGTTAACTGATGATCCAATTATTCCACAAATTAAAAAGAAAAATGTATTAATATTTTATCCTTATGAATCTATGGATACATTTTTAAAATTGCTTAAGGAAGCAGCAAGAGATCCTAAAGTTGTTAGTATTAAAATGACTATATATCGTTTAAGTAACACTAGTAAAGTTATAAAATACTTATTGGAAGCTGCAGATAATGGTAAAAAGATTACAGTTTTAATGGAACTTAAAGCACGTTTTGATGAACAAAACAATATTAGATATACTGAACTTTTAGAACAAGAAGGTTGTAATATTTTATATGGATTTGATCAATTTAAAGTCCACAGCAAAATTTGTCTTATTACAAGACGTGAAGATGATGGTAACTTTTCTTGTACTGCTCAAATTGGTACAGGTAATTATAATGAAAAAACTAGTAAAATTTATTCTGATTTTTGTTACATAACTTCTAATAAAGGTATTTGTGGAGATGCAGTTGAATTCTTTAAGAATATGGAAGCAGGTAATCTTAAAGGGGATTATAAAAATTTACTTGTTGCACCTTATGGTTTTCGTAAAGCAATGTTAAAAAATATTCGTAAAACTATTAAAAAAGCAGAAAATGGTGAAAAAGCAATTATTATAATGAAAATGAATAGTTTGACTGATAAAAAAGTTATAGATCAATTAGAAATTGCTTCTCAAGCGGGAGTTAAAATTAAATTGATTATTAGAGGAATTTGTACTCTTGTTCCAGGTATTCCTGGACATACGGATAATATTTCAGTTATTAGTGTTGTGGGTAGATTTTTAGAACATACAAGAATATATTGTTTTGGTAGTGAACCTGAAAATGATTCAAAAAAATCTCCAGAATCTTTACTTAAAATGTATATAAGTAGTGCAGATATGATGACACGTAATACACAAAAACGTGTAGAGATTGCTACTCCAATTAAGGATAAAAAAGTGAAAAAACAAATTTACCATATTCTTAATGTCTTTTTACATGATAATGTTAAAGCTCGTAAGTTAAATCGTGAAGGATTCTATGATAAAATTGCTGAAGGATCTAAAAAAGTTAATGCCCAAGCAACTTTCATGAAAGAGTATGCAAAAAAGGATAATAAAACTATAGAAGATTATTAATTAAATTTTTTATGGGAAGATTTTTTTTAATCTTCCTATAATTTACTTTTGATATATTGTTTTTAAACTTTTTTCTATAGCATAAGATGTTTTTTCAAGGTCTTCATCACTGTGTGCTCCACTTAGGAAGCAGCATTCAAATTGGCTTGGTGCTATGAATACTCCATTTTTAAGTAATTCATGGAAATAATCGGTGAATAAGTCACTGTCACTTTTTTTTGCTTCAGTATAATTTGTTACAGGTTCTGGGTTAAAATATATTTGAAACATACTTCCTATTCCATTTACTTGTAAGTTTAGACCTAAATCTTCAATATTGTCTTTTAATCTGAGTCTTAATAAGTTTCCTTTTTTGTTTAAAGTATCATAGAATGATTTGTCTAATTGTTCGAGTGCTGTTATACCTGCTCGTATAGATAAAGGGTTTCCACTGAATGTTCCTGCTTGGTACACTGGACCATTAGGTGCAAATAATTCCATTATTTTTTGTTTCCCCGCTATTGCTCCAATTGGTAAACCTCCTCCTAATATTTTTGCAAAAGTACAAATATCCGGAGTTACTCCGAAGTATTCTTGTGCTCCTCCTGATGATAATCTGAAACCTGTAATTACTTCATCGAATATTAATATTATCCCATAATCTATTGTTAATTTTCTTATGAAATCTAAGTATCCTTTTTTAGGTTTTATACATCCCACATTTCCCATTACTACTTCCATAATAATACATGCTATGTTGTTTCCTTCTTCTTCAATAAGTTCTTTTAATGCTTCCTCATCATTAAATGGTACACTCAAAGTGTTTTGTGTTGTAGATTCAGGTATTCCTTTACTATCTGGGTGTGTTGCTGCACCAGAACCTGATTTTACTAATACATAATCATGGGCACCATGATATGTTCCTTCAAACTTAACTATTTTATCTCTTCCAGTATACCCTCTAGCTAATCTAATTGCACTCATAGTTGCTTCAGTTCCACTATTACAGAATCTAACCATATCTGCACAGGGGACACGATTTATTATTTCTTGGGATAATTTAATTTCATTTTCAGTAGGTACTCCATATAATGTTCCTTTTTGGGCTTGATCTGTTATGGCTTCTACTATTTTTGGATTTGCATGGCCAAGTATTAATGGCCCATATCCAAGACAGTGGTCAATATATGTTTTACCATCAATGTCTGTAATTTTACTACCACTTGTTTGTTTTGCAAAAAATGGGTATGGTTTATATGCTCTTACAGGTGAACTAACTCCTCCGGGCATATTTTCTTTTGATATTTTAAATAGTTCTTCTGAATACATTATTTTTGAACTTCCTTTATTTTTGTAATTATTTTTTACTATTTTGGATTAATGAATTTGCACATGCAACTGCTATTGGTGTTCCGCCTTTTGGGCCGTTAGTTATTATATTTGGTATATCTGATTTTTGTAATACTTTTTTACTGTCTGCTGCTCCAACAAATCCTACTGGAACTCCTATTATACTTTTAACATTTAATTCTCCAGTTTCTTTTAATTCAATAGCTTTTAAAAGTGCAGTTGGAGCATTACCTATTACAATTATTCCTTCAAAGCCAGTTTCTGCTGCATATTGAATTGCAGCTGCTGCACGTGTAATAGGTTCTTTTTGGGATAATTTTTTAGTTATTTCTTTAACTTTTTCATCTTTAATATAACAGTAAACATCACCATCATATTGAGTTATTCCTGATTTAACCATGTTAATATCAGTTAAAATATCTTCATTGTTTTTCAAAGCTTTAATACTAACATTAACAAAATTAGGACTTATACTTACTAATTTAGCATATTCGGGATCAGCAGTTGAATGAACAATACGCTCAACAATATCTGTTTCTATAGGATTTAAATTTTTAACATCATCCTTAATAAGTTCTCTAATAATTTCCCGACTTTTTGTTGCAATATCCATTCCTTGATTGGTTGAAGCTCCCATAAACATTTTTATCACATTTCTTATTTATACTACTCTTTATTAATTAAAATTTTTCATATTTATTGTTCTAAAAAAATTGTTTAATTTAAAATTAATTTAATCGTAAACTTCTATACCTATACCTGCATAACCACAAATTGCACAATATTCATCTTCAACATTTCCATATTCATCAACTATTTGTACTATAGAATTCATTCCACATTCAGGACAATATCCGTCATGTTCTTCTCGATAACTCATATTATATTTCCCCTTAATATTTTTAATATATTATTAAATATTGATTGTTATAATCTAAAAAACTTATTATTTTTATTTTAAACTTTCACTTGCACTTTTTCCTGCAAGATAACCAGTACTAAAACATAATTGTAAATTATATCCTCCAGTAGGACCTGCAGGTTCTAAAATTTCACCTGCAAAATATAATCCTTCATTTAATTTTGATTCTAAAGTTTTATTATTAATTTCATCAATTTTTACTCCACCTATAGTAACTTTAGCATCTTCTTTAAAGATTCCAGAAACAATAAATGGGAAATGTTTTAAATTATTAACTATACGATTTTTATCTTTACGTGTAAGATTACTCATAGTTTTGTTACTACTAACTTGTGCTTGATTTAAAAAATATCCTATAAAACTGTTAGTCATTAATTTTTGCATATAATTCTTAACTTTAGTTTTTCCATGATTTGGCATATCTTTTGTTATTTTTTCTTTTAATTGGTTTTCTGTTAATTTAGGTTTTAAGTCAACACTTATTTTTATTTCATCTAAATCTGTTGCATTGTTTAATATGTCATAATTACTTTTTTTCATTATTTCATTACTTAAATCAATTATTGTTGGTCCAGTTAATCCTTTGTGAGATATTAGTATATCACCAGTTTTACTTATCTTCTTTTTCTTATCTTTAAATGAAACTGTAACATTACTTAACTGTACTCCTGCTAATTTGTGTAAGTGATTATCATCTATATTTAAACTTACAAGTCCTGGTTTAATTGGACTTATACTATGTGTTAAGGTTTCTGCGAATATGTATCCATCACCATTGCTTCCGGTATTTGGGTAAGCTATTCCACCTGTTGTAATTATTAATTTATCACATTGATATTCTTCATTATTTGTTTGAATTTGGAATTTAGAGTCTTTAAGATTAATTGACTTTACAGTTGTATTAACTATTAAGTTCACTTTAAAATTTTCAAGATACTCTTTTAATACTCCTTTTATAATATGAGCATCATCTGTAGTGGGAAATATTCTGCCGTTGTCTTCTGTTTTAAATGTAACTTCTTTATTTTCAAAAATTTCAAGTAAATCTGTATTTGTTAATGTATAAAATGAAGGTTTTAAAAAGTTTTTTTCTTCATATAATTTTAATTGGTCTTTAATTGGTTTTTCGTTTGTTATGTTGCAACGTCCACCACCAGTTAATAATAATTTTTGACCTAAATCATTATTCTTTTCTATAATTGCAATTGTTTTGCCATTATTTAAGTTTTTTGCTGCACTTAATCCTGCCATCATTCCAGAGGGTCCACCTCCGATAATGCATATTGAATATGTTTTCATAATTTTTTATTTCCTAAATTGTTTCTTTATTATTTAGTTATCTTTTTTATTTTTTCTAGTATTTTATTCTTTATTTTTTCTTAAATGGATTTTTTTTATAATAAAGTTTATTAATTATTTTTTGAATATGTTTTACATATTATGAAATTAGATTCTGATTATATTTTAGATCATTATATTGAAATTTATAAAAAAATTTTTTGTGAACCTGTAGTTATGCCAAGGTTAATTAATCAATGTATTGGTAATGAAAGTAATTCTTTAGGATATAAACTTATTTTATTGATGGAAGATGTTAAAATTCCTCCTGAAGTTTTAGAATTTAAAAATAGGAAACGTGAAGAGATTCGTCATTTTGAAGAGGATACTTTAAGTAATTATAATAATACTGAAGCTCAACGTCTTATTAATGAGTATCATGAAAAAGAGCTTATGAAATTTTTAGAGGATTATCCTGAGTTTAGTGGTGTTATTTTAAATAATAATTTATCCAAGCGGTTTTTAAATTTTTTACACAAATAATAATTTTTTCATTTTTAAGTGTATATATGCTTTTATCTTTTTTTGTTTTAAGAATAATACTTTAATTATTTTTGTTTTCCTTTTGTTTATTTTATACTTTGTATTGTTTTTTATATCTTATTTCATTGGTTTTTTTGTTTTAATTGATTTGATATTATGAGGTGTTTGTAAAAATAATTATGTAAGTATATTAACGAACTAATTATTTTTGTATAAAAAAAGAGAAGAAAAAAATATATTTTTTCTTCTCAAAAATTTATTACTAAAAAACTTAAGGAGTAAGTCGACGTCTATCTCTAGGGAAAAGAACAGTTTCACGAATGTTTTCAACACCAGTTAAAACCATATTTAAACGATCAGAACCTACACCCCAACCAGCATGAGGAGGCATACCATATCTAAATGCTTTTAAATAATCTGCAAATGCATCAACATTTAAACCTTTAGCTTCAAGTTGATTTTTAAGTAAATCATATTGATGTATACGTGTTGCACCTGATGAAATTTCTAAATCTTTATACATTAAATCGAAAGCATGACTAATTTCAGGACGATCTTCTTGAGGCATTACATAAAATGGTTTAATAGCAGTAGGCCATTCAGTTAAGAAATAAAATCCTTCTTGACTTTCACCTAAAGCCTTTTCACCAGCTCTACTTAAATCTTCACCCCATTCCATTTCAACACCTTTACTGTTAACAATATCTACAGCATCATCATATTTAACTTCAGGGAAAGGTCCTTCTGGTATATCTAATGTTTGATTTAAGATTTCTAATTGATCTTTACAATTTTCATTAGTGCTTCTTAATACACGAGAAATCATTTTATCTAATATTTCCATTGCATCTTTATCATCCATGAAACTAGCTTCCATATCTATACTTACAGCTTCATTTAAATGTCTTAAAGTATCATGTTCTTCTGCTCTGAAAATTTGACCAATTTCAAATACTTTATCGAATCCAGCACTCATCATCATTTGTTTATACAATTGAGGGGATTGACCAAGGAAAGCTTCACGTTCAAAGTAAGTGATAGGGAATAATTCAGTTCCTCCTTCTGTAGCACTAGCTACAAGTTTAGGTGTGTGAATTTCCATAATACCTTCTTCATCAAAGTATTCACGAACAGTTTTGAACATGTTATCTTTGATTTTGAAGATGCTACTAACATGAGCTACACGTAAATCAAGGAATCTAGAATCTAATCTTGTATCAATTTCAGCTTTAACTTTTTCAGTTGGATCCATTGGTAATGGTTGTTGTGCAAGGTTTAATACTTTAATTTCTTCAGGAATTATTTCTACACCATTAGGTGCTTTGTTAGAATCTTGTACTTTACCTTTAACTGCAATAACAGATTCTTTGCTTAATCCACGTAAATCTTCTAATATTTCTTTTGTAACTTTCTTACTTGGTGCTGTAACTTGTATCATACCTTCACGATCACGGACAAGTACAAATATGATTCCACCAAGGTCTCTTATTTCATGAACCCATCCCATTATAACTATTTCTTCACCAGTTATTGTGGGATTAACTTTATTAGTATAATGGGTTCTTCTCCAATCATTTAATAAGTATTCCATTATAATTCTCCTTATTCTGTTAATATAATAAAATAAAATTTAGTATTTTTTTAGTATTGTTATTAATTTAAACATACTATATTAATTTATAATCTTTTTAGTTTATAAAAGTATAAGACAAATTTTTTAAGAATATGGTGAAAACTTGTTTATTTAAAATGGTTTACATTATTTTTTATTCAGAAGTTTTATATTTAATTCTAAATCAATTGAATTTAAAAAATTTTTAAAAAAAGAATTTTATTTTTTATTAATTCTTACTTTAACACTGTCGCCGTGAGCAGCAAAACCTTCATAATCAGCTATTGGTAGGATTGTTTTACTTAATTCTTTTAAACCTTCAAGTGTTAATGTTTGTATTGTAGGTTTTTTAAGAAATGCTTCTGTGGATAAACCAGAATACATTCTTGCACCTTGGCCAGTAGGTAATACATGATTAGTTCCAGATCCATAATCTCCAGCTGCAACCGGGGAATATTTTCCAATAAATATACTTCCTGCATTGTTAATTTTACTTAATGTTTGTGTATCATTTTTAGTTGTTATTATTAAATGTTCAGGTGCATATTCATTTGTAAAATCAATTGCATCTTCTAAATTTTCAGTTAATAATATTTTTCCATATTTATTCAATGATTCTTTAATTATTTCACTTCTTACAGCTTCTTCTGCATATTTTTCAATTAATGGTTTAGTTTTTTCAGCCAATTCTTTACTTGGAGTTACAAAGAAACAAGAAGCATTAGGGTCGTGTTCTGCTTGTGATAGAATATCATATGCAATGTATTCTGGTATTGCAGTTTCATCTGCAAGTACTAATAATTCTGATGGTCCTGCAGGGAATTCTATATCTACTTCTCCATAGACTAATTTTTTTGCTGCAGTTACAAAAACATTTCCAGGTCCAACAATCTTTTCAACAGGTTTTATTGATTCTGTTCCATACGCCATTGCAGCTATTGCTTGTGCACCTCCTACTTTATAGATTTCATCTGCTCCTGCTATATCTGCTGCTACTAAAATAGCATCTAATATTTTACCTTCTTTATTAGGAGGTGTGCAACAAATTATTCTTTTAACTCCTGCAATTTTTGCAGGTATTACAGTCATTAGTATACTTGATGGATAAGCTGCTCTTCCACCGGGAATGTAACATCCTACACTATTTATAGGTCTTATTATTTGCCCTGCATTTATTCCAGGTTTAACTTCCATACTCCATTCTTTTGGAATTTGTGCAGTGTGAAATTTTTTTATATTTTCTGTTGCTGATTTTAATGAATTTATTAAATTTTCATCTAAATTTTCATATGCTTGTTTAATTTCATTTTCTGTAACTTTTAAATCTTCTACAAATACTCCATCAAATTTTTCAGTATATTCCTTCACAGATTTATCTTTATTAATTTTAACATTATTTATAATGTCTGTTACTGTTTTTAATACTTGATTTACATCAGATTGTGATCTTTTAGTTAAAATTTTCACATCTTTTTTATCATATTTTGTAATTTCCATAATATTTTCCAATCCCTATTTTTTTTTGATTGATTATTTGATTTTATTATAATAATTATATATTATTAATTATTTTTTATAGTATATTAATAAATATTTATCTTTAAATTAAGAATTTTTTTAAAAAATAACCTTCTAATATATATACTTTTACTATTAGTTTAATATGATAAGGTTTATATATGATATTGGAAACTTTTAAATATCATTTCTTATAAATCTAAAATAGATAAAAGATTTTGATTAGAATTTGAATATATTATTTATCAAAAAATTATTCTAAATAAATAAAAAATAATACTAAAATTAAAAGTTTTTAATCTTTTTAACTATAAAAAAGATGTTTCAAACTCAAAAATTTAAAGAAAAAATATTATAAAAGGGTTAAATGTATGTATAAAGATGAAATGATTCAATTACATCAATTTTTAGTATATGTATTAAAATATTTAGACACTGACGAAAGGGTTCATGAAAATTGTGCAGAATACCTTGCTCTTAAGATTAGTCCTCATCATATTCATAAAACTAAAGCAGAACATAAACATGCTATTTTTGTTTTATGTAACATAATAGGTGAAGTAATTTTAGAAAAAGATCCAGATACAATACCTCCAAATGTATCAAATGCACTTCAAGATCTTGTAAGAAGATCAAGAAAAGAGTTAATGGCTCAAGAATTAAGTAAATAATTTTTAATTATTATTTATTTATAAATCCTTTTTTTAAAATTTACTAAATTATTTATTATTAAATTAATATTTTTTCAGGTTAAAGAATATTATAAAAATCTTGTTTTTCAAATTTTTATATGAGTTATACAAAAATTTTAATAATTATATTGTTTATATAAATTATTATTTAAAAAAAAATTTTCTTTATGGATTTGATTGAAAATGTCTCTTAATAAAATGGTATGTTTAGTAGATGGAGAACATTACCTTCCAGTTACTAAATCTGCTATTGATACCCTAAACAATTTGGAACATATAGATGTAGTAGCCGTAATCTTTATTGGCGGAACAGAGAAACTTAAAACAGATAATGCTGATTTATACTCTGAAATGATGGGTTTACCGGTTCATTTTGGTGAAAATAAAAGTGAGATTCCATATAATTTGATAACTGAAATAATAAGAAAATATCATGCTGATTCTGTTATGGATTTAAGTGATGAACCTGTATTGGATTATACTAAACGTTTTAATATAGCTTCTAGAATTCTTGCTGAAGGAATACCTTATGAAGGTCCTGATTTTAAATTTGAACCTATAACACAATATGAAGTATGTGAAAAACCATGCCTTAAAATTTTAGGAACAGGTAAACGTATTGGTAAAACTGCAGTTTCAGGATATTTATCAAGGTTAATAGATAAATTAGGTTATGAACCATGTGTTGTTGCAATGGGTAGGGGAGGTCCTGAAGAACCAGAAGTTGTTCATGGGGATACATTTGAAATAACACCTGAATTTTTGATTGAACAATCAGAAAAGGGTGTTCATGCTGCAAGTGATCATTGGGAAGATGCTTTAATGAGTCGTATACTCACTATTGGTTGTCGCCGATGTGGTGGAGGTATGGCTGGAGAAGTATTCTTAACTAATATGAAAAAAGGTGCTCAAATAGCTAACAGTGTTGAGAATAAATTTGTTATTTTTGAGGGTAGTGGAGCAGCTATACCTCCTATAAAAACAAATAAGAACATTGTTCTTATTGGTGCTAATCAACCTTTAATGAATATTAAAAACTTTTTTGGTCCTTTCCGTATAAATTTAGCAGATTTAATTATTTTAACAATGTGTGAAGAACCTATGGCTTCACATGATAAAATTAAAGAAATAGAAAATTTCATTTCAGAAATTAATCCTAACTCTAAAATTATATCAACAGTATTTCGCCCTAAACCTTTAGGTGATATAAAAGGTAAAAAAGTACTATTTGCAACTACAGCTCCAAGTAGTGTTAAAGATGTTTTGGTTTCATATTTAGAAAAAGAATATTCTTGTGAAGTTGTTGCTACAACACCATATCTTTCAAATAGGCCCTTATTACAAAAGGATATTCAGAAAAATATAAATAATGTGGATGTTATGTTAACTGAGTTAAAAGCTGCCGCTGTTGATGTAGCAACTAAAGATTCATTAGATGCAGGTTTAGAAGTTATCTATTGTGATAATATTCCATTACCAATAAGTTCTAATTATCCAAATTTATCTGAAAGTATCATTGAAATTGTTGATGGTGCAATAGATGATTTTCATCAAAATTAATTTTAAATTTTAAGGAGATTCTAATTTTTGTTTGAAATAAAATGTAAACATATGGAGACTGGGGAAGTTAAAATTGTTACTTTTGATAAAATATCTGAGGTTATATCTGATTATGAACCTATATGTGAAATTCCTGAACCTAAGTTTTTGGAAATAAATAATTCTTTAGATTATAATTTTCTTCCATTAAAACTATTTGATAAATTAAATTTTCATATACATATTTTAGTACCTATTGATAATGATGAAGACTTTTTTTTCCAATATGTGGATAATGATGATTTTTCTAATGTTGTTAAAAACAAGGGCAGTTATTTAGGTTGTAAATTTTCAGATGTTTATCGTAATCTTAAAGATTTAGGTATTTTGGGAATTTTACAAAATGTTTATGAGGATGGTAAAACTAGGGAGACTCAGATTAAAGTTTATAAGGATAATCATTTGATTTTTTATTTAGAATCTGTATTTGTTATGTATGCTGATAAGATTTATAATTTTTCTCAACCTAAAACTGATGATTATTTAAATAGTATTCAGCTTGAAAAGACTGTTTCTGATAATGAGAGGCTTTTAAAAGAATTACAAGATAGAGTTCGTAATAATCTTCAATTAATTCGTAGTTTTATTGATCTTGAAATTATGAATAATCCAGGTTCTCCAGAAATGACTCTTAAAAAGACTAGTGCTCGTATTTCTGCTTTGAGTATTGTTCATCAAGAAATTTACAATAGTGACAATCCTCTTTATTTATCTAATGCTAATTTTATTGAGATTATATTAACTAATTTATTAAATGATTTTCAGTCTAGTAATATTTCATTGGATTTAGATTTTGCTAAGGTTATTTATGTTGGCATGGATCAAGCTATTTTGTTAAGTTTAATTGTTAATGAATTATGTACTAATACTATTAATCATGCTTATCCAAATGGTGAAACTGGTATTTTGCATGTTAAACTTTATAATGATGATTCTGATTCTATTGTTTTGGAATTTTTTGATGAAGGTGTTGGTTTACCTAGTGATGTTGATGTTGGTTCTTTTGATAATTTAGGTTTTACTATTGTTAAGAGTTTAGTTGGTCAATTGAATGGTAATGTTAATGTTATGGATTTAGATAAAGGTTTTGGGCTTTTTATTAAATTTTAATTTTTTTCTTTTTTTACAAACATTTATATGTTAGTAAGTACTTACTTACATTATGGAAGTTGATGATACATCACTAAAAATAATAGATGCTACAATTCAAGTCTTAAATGAAGAAGGATTAAGTGGCACAACAACAATGAAAATAGCTAAAAAAGCAAAAGTCAGTGAAGTAACTATCTTTAGAAAATTTAAAAACAAAAATAATTTAATTGCTAAATCTAAAGAAGCTTACCTTCAAAGATTCTTAGAAAAAACAGATAATCTATTTAGTATAGACCCAAACTTGGATTTAAGGGATTATATTAAACAGTTATGGATTGAATCCAAGAAAATGTTTGAAGACGAAATGAATCTTATAAAAATAAGTTTTGAAGAAATCAATGTTGAAGTATTACACCGAAAAGCATTAGCACAATTTTCTGAAAAAATAATTAATAATTTAACTAAAATATTCCAAAATCAAATAAACAAAGGAAAAATAAGAAAAATTAATCCTAAAATGGCTGCTGTAAATATTTATAGTGTAATGTTTGAATCATTAGTTTTATTGAAAGTTTATGGTGTTCATTTAGACCAATCTGAAGATAGTTATGTGGAAGACTTCCTAAATATATTCCTAAATGGGATTTCAATAAATTAAATTAACCTTAAATAAATTTCACAAATAAAAATAGTTTTTTAGGGGGAGTTAGTAGTAAAATGTTAAATAATATATGGAAAATCATAAAAAATGATGCAAAAAATTCATTAAAAAATCCTGTAATTATTATTGTTATAATTGCAATTATAATTTTACCTTCTCTTTATGCAGTATTAAACGTTCAAGCATGTTGGGATCCTTATGGTAAAACTGGTAATATGGATTTCGCTGTAGTAAACTTAGATGATGGTTCAACATATAATGGTATATCTCAAAATTTTGGGAATGATTTAGTAAATGAGTTAAAAGATAATAATCAATTTAATTGGCAATTTACTAATGAAACTGATGCAAGAGATGGTGTGACCAGTGGAAAGTATTATGCTGCGATAATTGTTCCAGATAATTTTACGGAGAGCGTTCTAAGTATCACTAGTCAAAATCCACAACCCTCTAGTTTAGAATATCTTGTTAATGAGAAAATTAGTCCTGTTGGTAGTCGTATGACTGATTCAGGTGCTAAGGAAATTCAAACAAATCTTAATAATATGATTAGTCAAACAGTAGGTAATCAAGCTTTAACACAAGTTGCTACAGTTGGTGCTAGTTTACCTGTCCAAACATCATTAAGTAAACTTTCAGCAGTTAATGAGTCTGGAGCAAATAATTATTTCTATAGTCCTGTGAGTATTGATAGAAAAGCAGTTTATCCAGTTGATAATTATGGTTCTAGTGTTGCCCCATTTTATATTTCTTTAGCTTTATGGCTTGGAGCAATTATGTCAGGTGTTATTCTTAAAACTAGATATAATGATTCAATATATAAACCAGTAGAAATGTACTTTGGACGGATGGTTTTATATATTGTAATAGGATTGTTACAAGCAATTGTAACTGCTTCCGGATGTCTATTAGTTGGAATGGAAGTTGCAAATCCGTTATTATTTGTTTTAACGGTTCTGTTTGGATCAATTGTTTGTACGACTATAGTTTATTCATTAATCAGTTTATTTGATAATGGAGGTAAAGCATTAGCTATTATTATATTAGTGCTCCAAATATCAGGTACTGGTGGTATGTACCCAATTCAAATTATGGCTTCATTCTTTGGAATGGCACATAATTATTTACCTATGACTTATTGTATTGATGCAATAAGAGAGGTCATGCTTGGTATGTATTGGCCTAACTTTACAGCTGCAATGCTTAAATTAATTGTTTATCCACTTATAACATTTATTGTTAGTGTTTTAATTAAATTTAAGTTTGATGGTACAGTAAAAGGATTTGTAGATAAACTTCATGATAGTGGATTAGCTTAAATCCACTATTTTTAATTTTTTTAATTTTTTTATCCGCCTGCAAGGATTATTTTTTTCCCTTGGCTGCTTATTTCTTCTTTTTTAAAGCCTAAGTCATGTTTTACTTTTTCTATTACTTCACTCATAGCTTTTAATGTTTCACCTCTATGAGGTCCAAGTACTGCAACTAAAAATAATGGATCGCCGGTGTAAAATTCTCCTATATAATGCACGAGGTTTATTTGGAATACTCCATATTTAATTTTTGCAGCTTCTGCTATTTGTTCCATTTCTTTTTCTGCTTTTTGTTTATCTTGAATTGTTTGTATGAGTTTTTCAACAGTTTTATTTTCTTCATTACCCCTTACAAATCCTTCAAATGTGAATATTGCTCCACTATCATCTACTTTTGGGTTTTTCTTTAAATCATCTACTAAATCTTTTGTTTCAATGTAATCGTCATCTTTTGGGATTATTTTTATTATCATAATTTTCACCATATTATATATTAATATAATTTTTATTAACTATTGTTATATATTTTTGTTTTTTATAACTACATTTAAACTTATTTGAAAAAAATTTATAAACTTAGAAAAAATATGTTAAATTTATTCTCTTTTTTTAAGATCACTAACTTCTTTTTTAGAAAGATCTTTTAATCGTTGGATACCATCAACTTCAGACACAATATCTACAGTGGCTTGAGGCACTAAACTTTCCCAATTTTCATCATGTAACATTCGATATCTAACTTCAGTTCCAGATAATTCTTCACGGTTAAACAAAGGTGGACGAGTAACATCATAACCTTCCTCTCTGAATAACCTATCAACTAAAGGATTACCTGTAAAAACTTTACTAAAAGGAGGAGTCATCATTTTAACATGAGCCGGCCAAACAGCATTTAATTGAATATCTTCCATAGGTATAATATAATAATGTCTATGTTTAATACTATTTTCAGATAATGCTTGAGTAAGCATCATAACACGTTCACCAGCAGTAAATGGATCTTTAAGAGTATGGGATAATTGAGCACTACCAATACCAATAATAATTTCATCTACATCTTTTAAAGTTTCTTTAATTACTTGTATATGGCCATTATGAACGGGTTGCATACGACCAATAAGTAACCCTCTTTTCTTTTCTATCATTACTATTTATTCTTATAAAAACATCTTATTAAATTTAACTAAAAAAAATAATTTTTTAAATCATTTTAAAAAATATTCAAACACATACTTATAATAGAAAGCTTTTTATTAAAGATTATTTATAATCCTAAATATGAAATTTGATTTAGAACTTAATGATAAGACTAAAAAAATATTGGACAATGCTATAGATGAACCAATTAGTGTTGATGAAGCTAACTATTTAATTAATGTTCAGGGTCAAGATTTATTTGGATTATTAGCCGCAGCAGATAAAGTTCGTGAAAATGTTGTAGGAAATAAAGTTACTTTTATAAATAATTGTAATTTAAATTTTACAAATGTTTGTAAAGTACTGTGTGGTTTCTGTGCCTTTGGAAAAAGTAGAAACGATCCAGAAGCATATATTTTAACAGATGAAGAAATAATTCAAAAAGCAGATAGTGCTGTTAAAACTGGAGCTCATGAATTCACATTAATGGGGGGAGTTCTTCCAGAAGCAGATATAGATTATTATGAACATCTACTAAAACTATTAAAAGATCATTATCCTAATACTATGATTCATGGATTTTCACCTACAATGATTTATGATGCTGCACAAGTATCTGAAATGGATATTAAAGAAGCATTTCAAGTTCTTAAAAAAGCGGGTTTAGATTCATTACCTGGAACTGCTGCAGAAATTTTAACTGATCGTGCACGTAAAATAATTTGTCCGAAAAAGGTAACTACTCAACAATGGATAGATATTGTTGAAACTGCTCAAAAAGTTGGAATACCCGGTTCTGCAACTATGATGTATGGACATATTGAAACAATTGAAGAACGTGTTAAAACCATGGATATCTTAAGACAAATACAATCTAAAACTCATGGATTTACTGAATTTATTCCAATGACTTTTATGTATGAACATTCTCCAATCTTCCTTGAAGGACAAGAAAATTTAGGAGCTACTGGAACTGAAGATTTGAAATTATATGCAGTTTCCCGTTTAATGTATCATGATTTAATACCTAATATTCAAGTAAGTTGGGTTAAAATGGGTTTTCGTTTTGCACAAGTATCTTTAATGGCAGGAGCCAATGATTTAGGTGGAACATTAGGTGGAGATGAATTATCTGCTGCTAGTGGAGCACCTGACGGTGTTGAAACAAATATTCAAAATCTTGAAAGGTTAGCTAAAAATATTGGTAGAGATCCTGTTGAGAGAAACACAAAATATACTGAGTTTTATCCAATAAATTCAGAATAAAACATTTTTTTTTAAACTTTTTTTATGTTGCAAAAACAATTTTTATCAAAATTAAGTTCTATATTACAAGCACAACCTAAAGTTTGTGCTCATCCTTTAGCTCCTGTTAGATATAAAATTATTGAGGATTATGCATTAATCATTAATAATATAAAAATTAATGAGTTTGATACATTTTTCATTGATAATTATTATGATATTCATTTTTTAAGGAAAGATATGGAAGTTGATGTTCTAAATTTATATGATGTTGTTGAAGTATCATATCAAAAAATTGATTAAATTTATAACTTATAGTTTATATTATAAGATACATAATATAATAACTAAATGTAATAAAAATATTTTTTTATAATAATCTAATACTTTTGGAGAGTAAAATCGTGATGCTTAAAGTAGATAATCTTAGTAAAACATTTGAATTAGATAATGGGGAAAAAGTAAAAGCTTTAGATGGTATATCATTTGAAGTAGAAGAAGGTGAAATACTTGGAATAATCGGTCGAAGTGGGTCTGGAAAAACTACATTACTTAGAACATTAAGAGGAGTGGAACCAGTTGAAGAAGGTGAAATACAACTAGAACGTTTACATATAACACCGGACACTACACCACATTATTATCATGAATTAAAAAAAATTACTGCTATACATTTGCAAAGAAATTTTGGTATATGGCCTGAAACACCTTATAATAATGTTTTACGTAAATTATATGCAAATACATATGGTGATGAGTCCATGTGTGATTTTAAATTAGCTGAACAACTTTACGGTGATGAAGCATTAAAACTTTTAAAACTTGTAGGTTTGTATGATAAAAAAGATCATTTAGGTACTGTACTTAGTGGTGGGGAAAAACAAAGACTTATTATGGCTAGGGAACTAGCTAAAAAACCTAAATTGTTATTATTAGATGAACCTGCTACAATGGCATGTCCTAAAACTAAACAAGAAACATTAGATGCTATTAAGAATATTAATAAAGAATTAGGTATTACTATTGTCTTAGTATCTCATTTACCTGAAATTCATGAATATTTATCTGATCGTTTAATTCATATTGAAAATGGTAAAATAGTTGATGAAGGGGAAGTGGAACCAGTAATTCAAAATTTCCTTAAAGACATGGAACCTGTAAATGATATAAATATTGAAAGTACTGATGAATGTATAATAAATGTAAAAGATTTATTTAAGCGTTTCTTCCTATTAACTGGGGGGGATGTGTTAAATATGGAAGATATTAATCTTGAAGTATATAAACAGGATATTCTTTCACTTATAGGTCCAAGTGGTGCAGGTAAAACTATTTTACTTAGAATGTTAGGTGGATTAGAGGTACCTGATAAAGGCGAAATATTATATAAATTAGTTAAAGAGGATGATTCTGTTGAATGGGTTAATATTGGAAATGCAAGTATTAGTCGTTTAGATATTCGTCGTAAATCAACATTTATGCATCAAGAGTTTGCATTAACTCATTATTCTACTGTTCGTGAACAATTAGCAACAAAATTAGGTTATAAAAATCGTAAATTAATGGATAAAGCTAAATCACGTGCTAAGGAAATTAATTTAAGTGATGAATTGTTAGATGCAATTTACTTACTTACAGATTTACCTGCAAATGAAGCATCTGATCGTTTAATGAAAGTTGGTTTGCCTCATGGCATATTAGATGAATTATTCCCTAAATTCCCATCTAGTGATGTGGAATCAGAAGTTAAAGAGATTTTTGAAGATTTAAATTTATCTATGGATATTCTTGATAGAAAATCTTATGAATTATCTGGAGGTCAAAAGGTTCGGGTAATGTTAGCTTTACAATTAATTAGTAAACCTGAAATATTATTACTTGATGAACCATTTGGGGATTTAGATCCAATTACTTTACGTACAGTTACTAATAGTTTAAAAACTTTAGCAAAACGTTTAAAATTCTCAGTAGTTATGGTTTCACATAATACTGATTTTGTTAAAGAGTTTGCAAACAGAGCAGTCTTTATGGATGATGGGAAATTATTAGATGATGGAAAACCTGATAAATTAGTGGATGATTTTATTAAGTATTGTCATGCTGATTATTTAATGTAAAAATTACTGAGGATTTTTTTATGTTTGATGTTATAACAGTTCCTATAGATGAATCAGAATATGCGGATAAAGCTATTGATATAGCAATTGATTTAGCTAGTAAGTATAATTCTAAAATTGCAGCAGTTCATGTGTTAGATGAAGGGTCATTATTTAGTTATGATGCTCTTGAAGATGAAGGTGATAATCTTTTATCTAAAATCACTAATAAGGCTAAAGAGTATGATATTGAAGTTGTGGAGCATTTAATTACAGGGGATGCTTTACGTGATATTGAGGTAATTATTCGTAAAACTTGTGCTGATTTAGTAGTTTTACCTGCTTATGGTAATCATTCTTTTATTCGTGGTGTTGATAAAACTAATTTTATTGGTAGTGTAGCTGAACGTTTAATTAAAACAAGTAAAGTTCCAGTTTTATTAGTTAAATAAATCTTTTTATTTTTTCCTTTTTCTATTTATTCTATTTTTCTTGTCGTTAATAATTGAATATTCTTTTATTTTTTTTATAATTAACTTAATTTTTATTTAAAAAAATTTATTAATAACTATTTACTTATATTTACATGTTTTTAATTATGTTCCTTTATTTAATTTTTTATAAATAATATTTTAGGCATATAATTAAAATATTTAGTTGAATTTATTGTTAAATTTAATAAAAAAAGTGATATAAGATGAAAGAATTATACCAAAAAATGATTGATGAAGCATTGGCTGCTCAAAAGGCTGATGTTTCTGTAATCAAAGAAAAACGTGGTGGAAATTTTAAAATTCAAGATGCAAAGCCCTATATGGATGCAGCATCTAATATGAAACCAATTGGAGAGCAAGCACAATCTGTTTTTGATTTACATACAAATAGTGTTAAAACTCATTTTAAGATGTTGAATCAATTAACTGATACTGTTCGCCCTGAAGATGATCCAATGGTTGAACACTATCAAACACCTCCTGTTTTAGAAATTGTTAAAGAAGAAGATCCTGACTTTAGTGAAAGTGTGGATAAATTTGTTCAGTCTATTGCTGATCATGAAGCAATAGTTGGAAAAGAATCTATAAGAAGATATGGTGGATTTTATGGGCCAACTTGTGTAGTTGATTTTGCATTGATTCCGGGAAGTACTAGTAATATTGTAAATCAAATTCTACAAAAAACTGATATTCCAGTAGCACATAAACAAGCCATTCTTGCAAGTAAATCTTGGGGTATGAATACTTCTTATGGTGTAGGGGATAAATTTGCACAAGAAATTGAAGCGGGGGCAACACCTGCTGAGGCAACTGAAGCTGAAGTTAAACAATTCCAAAAGTTATATTCTTCACCTATTGAAGCTCAATGTGAATTGATGGCTGCTGCAGGTGAATCTAGTTTTGATGTACGTAAATATATGAATGGATATAAGGATGATATGCGTAAGTATGTTAAAGCTGCAATGGATGATGATGTTCATTATGGTAATATTGTAACTGTTCCTGCATATTGTGTAGGGGATATTGCTCATCATATTAGTCAATCTACATATAATATGTGTAAAGATGATGTGGTAATGGCAATTATTGAAGCAGCTACAAAAGTTATGGATGATTCTTTAAACAGTAATATTGATAATTTCAAATCTGAATTTGAAGTTTTATCATTAGCTACAGGTTCTGCAGCATGTGCTGTAGAATATATGCTTGAATTAGATGGTTTTAATGCTGTAATGATTGTTGACTTATTAACTAAACGTTATCATAATTTTGTACAACAATTCCCTACTCGGGGGGCAGCTTCTGAATTACATAATTGTGACTTTATGGATATGATTTATCGGGGTTATGGTTATCTTGATAAAGCTCGTAAAGCAAGAAGTGCAGAACCTGAAGAACTTAAACCTATTGTTGGGGGAAAAATAGTTGATTTATCTAGTATTAAAGATAATGAAGTTATTATGAATCCTCAAAGATACACTTATCCTTCCTGTGCAATTAGTGTAAGATTCAGTAGTCTTATGAGACTTGCAGACTATCCATGTTTACTTACAAGTGAACCTGTAACTGCTACAATGATGACTAATGTAATTGCTTTACATAAAGAAGATCCTGCAAGTCCTGTTCGTGGATGTAAGAATTGTGCAAGTGCTTCTTTAATTGACTTTAGACATGATTATTGTCAATGGAGAGAAAGTATTTAAATTTAATATAAATTTTTAATTTTTTTTTAAGTGAGGTATTTTTTTATGGAGTGTGGAATTGAAAAAAAGATGATTGCTGAAGCTTTAGGGACTTTTTTCTTAGTTTTCTTCGGTACAGGTGCTGCAGTAATGACACTTATTATTGCTCATAGTGTTAGTCCTGCTGCAACTATTGGTACTCTTGGAGGATTTGCCGATTGGTTAGCTATTGGTTTAGCATTTGGTTTAGCTGGAATGGTTAGTATTTATATATTTGGTAAGATTTCTGGGGCTCATATGAATCCTGCAGTAACACTTGGTTTATGGATAAGTAAAAATATTTCAGGTAAAGATTCAGTATTGTATATTATAGCTCAATGTATAGGTGCTGTACTTGCAAGTATATGTTTATATATTATCTTAGGACCTCAAGCAATAACTATTGGTTCTTTAGGTGCAACTGTACCTGCTGCTGGTATAAATTACTTCCAAGCTATGTTTGTTGAATTTATAGGTACTTTCTTCTTAGTTCTCACTGTTATGGGTGTGGCTGTTGATAAAAAAGCAGAACCTGCAGTTGGAGGTTTTGCTATAGGTATGGCTATTGCAACTGCTATTTTCCTTCTTGGTGGAATTACTGGAGGATGTATTAATCCTGCACGAGGTTTCGGACCATATCTCATTGACTTTTTACTTGGTGGTGTAAATCTTTGGAATTACTTCCCAATTTACATAATTGGACCTATAGTTGGAGGTCTTCTTGCTGGATTTATATATCAAAAAATCGCTGAAGGTACTGATGTTTGTGATTTACCAAATCTTTATGATTAAAACTAAATAATTTATTTTTTTATTTTTTTATTTTTTTGCTTATTTTTTTTGTTTTACTCAATATTAAATGTTTTATAAGGATAAAACAATAAACTTTTATATGTGGAAAAATAATATTTCAATTGTTATTAATTATATTATATAAAAATTAATTTTAAAGGAGAATAAGAAATATGGCACAATATAAATGTAAAGTCTGTGGATATGTATATGATGAAGAAAAAGGAGAAGCTCGTAAAGACATAGCACCTGGAACATTATGGGCAGATGTACCAGAAGGTTTTAAATGTCCTTCATGTGGAGCTCCAAAGAGAATGTTTAAGGAAATTTAAATAAAATTTAATATAGAAGATGTTTAACTATGGTAAAATATATTTGTGATGCATGTGGATATGAATATGTTCCAGAAAATGGTGATCCAGATAATGGTATAGCACCAGGAACAGCTTTTGAGGATTTACCTGATGATTGGGTATGTCCAATTTGTGGACTTGAAAAATCAATTTTTGTAGAAGAATAAAAAAACATTTCATTGTGAAATGATTTTTAATACCAAAAAATGTTTATTGAGATGAAATTACGAAATGACAAGATATTTCTGTAAACTATGCGATTATGAATACTTGCCGGAACAAGGAGATCCCCATTTTAATATAAAACCTGGGACTTCTTTTGAGGATTTACCTGATGAATGGGAATGTCCTTTATGTGGAATAAAAAAATCATTCTTTGAAAAAGAAGATTAATATAAAATTTAAAATAATTTAAAAGGATTTAAGATTATGGCAAAATATATTTGCAGCACATGTGGATATGTCTATAATGAAGAAGACGGTGACCCTGATAATGGTATAGCACCAGGAACTTCTTTTGAGGATTTACCTGATGATTGGACATGTCCAATGTGTGGTGTTGGTAAAAAGATGTTCATAAAAAGATAAAAAAAATAATTTTTGGAGGAAATGATTAAAATGATAGATGAAAAAGTATTAGAAGCTTTAAATAAACAAGTAAATGCAGAATTATACTCCTCATATTTATACATGGCTATGTCTGCATTTCTTGAAGATAAAGGATTACCTGGATTTGCAAACCTTGAAATGGTAAATGCTAAAGAAGAATTAGATCATGCAATGAAATTCTATGATTTCATCATAAGAAGAGGTGGAAAAGTAGAAATTGAAGCAATTGAAAAACCAACTACAGATTGGGAAAACCCTGTTGCAGTGCTTGAAAATGTAGTATCTCATGAAGAAAAAGTAACAGGACTTATTAATGATTTAGTTTCATTAGCTATAGAACAAAAAGATTTTGCAACAAACCAATTCCTTCAATGGTTTGTAGATGAACAAGTTGAAGAAGAAGAAACTGCTAATGATGATTTAAATAGTCTTAATTTAGCAATGGATTCTGGCAATGGATTATACTTACTAGATCAACAATTTGCTGCACGTGTTTACACACCACCTGCAACCAATGAATAAATTTAATTATTATATTAAATTTATTCCACAACTTTTTTTAAAATTTTTTTAATTACTTACTTATCCTATGAAAATTAAATAGGAAACTTTTTTCTTTTTATTTTTGTTGTTTTTAGGTCCAAAGATTTGATAATATTGAAAATTTTCTGTTTAAAATTTTCACATATTTAATATCATTAAAAGTTAAGTTGTTTGTTTTAAGTAATCATTTTTGTCTCTGTTTATTTTTTGTTTAGTGTGGCACATAAAAATTTGATGTTTAAAAACTAATTTTTGGAAAGGTTGAAGATTTCTATGTTTTAAATCGGTCACAATAAGATTTTAATTGTGAGTGTA
Source organism: Methanobrevibacter sp. UBA417 (assembly GCF_002508845.1). Classification (NCBI taxonomy): domain Archaea; kingdom Methanobacteriati; phylum Methanobacteriota; class Methanobacteria; order Methanobacteriales; family Methanobacteriaceae; genus Methanobrevibacter; species Methanobrevibacter sp. UBA417. The sequence goes on along the minus strand of NZ_DAZC01000011.1, from coordinate 20,701 downwards.
ATTAGACTCAAAATTGATAAACACATTTTTAACTTAAAAGAGAATAATCATAATGAATACAATAATATTACTTTTTAAGTCAAAAATCCTCTTTTAATTCATTTTCAAAGTCTACTAAAATGTTTTCAATACTCTGATAAGAAATATCAACGTTATAGATTTCTTTTAACATGTACCTGATTTTGCGGATACTATCATTACAAATACTATCACCACTAATATTATAAGATTTAATGATAAAGTCAATCACAGGCTTAGTAATTTTTTTATTAACTTCAACTAAAGAGGATAAATCAGTATTAAATATGTTATTGCATTTGCTGCATTTATATCTTTGAATTTTACAAATTTGGGTTCCTAAGTCCATGAAAATCAATTCACGTTCTATTTTATCACCTTTAATATTATGTTTAGACCCACACACTGGACAAACAGCAATATTATTGTTAAATATTATTTCACCATTTTTTTCAAGACGAATTAAATTAGGACTCATGTCTTGACATCCAATCAACTTTTTTGACACATCAGATCTAAAATCCGAAAACTCTTCATAAAAATCGTAAAGTTTAAATTGTATTGGTTCTCTAATAGGATGTGGAGGTTTTATTTTTTTATTAGGCATATAAATGTGTTACTTTCACTTAATATATTAACTTTACTATTTTTAATTCATTATTAACAACATAATATACTTTAAAAAAAATTATGAATTATTATATTACAAAAAATAAAATTAACTAAGTTTTAGACAGAGTCCGAAAATTAAATAGGAAACTTTTTTTATACATATTTTAATATATTTATTTAATAATAAAATTTAGGTAAAGATGAGGTAAGGTATGTATTCTCAAACAAAAATTGCTGTACCAATTTTTAAAAAAGATAAAAAATCAATAATTGAAGAAGCTCAATATTGTATTCAAAAAGGAGCAGATTTAATAGAATTTAGAATAGATGGTATGGATAATCCTAAACCTCAAATTGTACGTGAGATTATTGAAGAAATTAATTTTCCCACAATAGCTACAAATCGAGTGAAAACTGAAGGTGGATTATTTAAAGGTACTGAAGAACAACGTGTAAATATTCTTCTTGAAACAGTTGATGTTGCAGAATTTGTAGATATTGAGTTACAAACAAATGATAATTTAATTAAACAAATAACAGAAACAAATGTTAAAACTATAATAAGTTATCATGATTTTAAAAAAACACCACCTTTAAATGAATTATTAAATATTGTTTTTAAGGAAAAAAATTTAGGCAATATTGCTAAAGTAGCTTTAATGCCAAATGATTTAGAGGATACTTTAACAGTTCTAGCTATTTTAAGTCATTGTGAAGATACCATAGCAATTAGTATGGGGGATATTGGTTCATATACTCGTGTTATATGTACTAAATTTAATGCACCTATAACATTTGCAGTAAGTAGTGATGTTACAGCTCCTGGTCAAATTGATATTGAAACAATGAAACAATTATTAAATTTGGATATAATGGATATTGATGATTTAAATTCTTCTTATTAATCAAAAAAGTTGCTTGGAGATGATTTTTTTGAAAAAGATTTATTTTTTGATATTATTTTTATTACTTTTAAGTATTAGTTTTGCTAGTGTTTATGCTGATTCTAATATTAATATTAATGTAATAATTAATGGTCAGCAAGTATCTATAACTGATTCTTCATTAAACTTTTTAGATTCTAATAGAGCCAATATGGATAATGAAATTATAAATTTCACTGCAAATCAAGTAGTAGATATGTATGCTAGCACGGAATCTTACAAGCAAGGGGTATCTGATATTGCAAAAACTTATGGGTATGATGTTGTTACTGTGAATATTGATTCAGATTTAAATGATGGATCTCTTCCTTTGGTTTCAGCTGTCAAGGGTACTAGCATGACTCCAACTTTGCATAGTGGGGATATTATTATAATTAATCGTACTCAAGAAATTAAAACTGGAGATGTGGTTGTTTGTAATGATACTGAGTATGGTTTGATTGTTAAAAGAGTAGGTGAAGTTAATGGGGCTAATGTTTATTTACAAAGTGATAATAAATCTAAAGAGTTAATTAATGATGGGGGATTATTTTATGTTGAGGAAGGTTTACATAAATGGGTTACTCTTGATAGAATTTATGGTGTAGTTAAATATGATTTAACTGAAAATTCTACTAGTTGAATTTAATATTTTTATTTAAAATTAGAAAAAATATTATATGTGGAGAATTTTTAATTTTTCTCCATAAATTAAAGTTTTTGTTTTATTCTTTTCCTGTTTGGATGTCACTTAATCTTTTTACTCTTTTTAACATGTCTGGGTGGGTGCTGAATAGTTCCATGATTTTGCTACCAGTGCTGATTTTAACATTTTCGGTTTGTAATTTTTCTAGTTCATCTGCTCCAAGGATTCCGTCACGGTTGAAATCTACTTGTGAGAATTCTGAAATATCTCTTTGTGTATTACTTACATCATTTAAGAAAAATGCTTTACTTCCTTCTACATCTTTAATTTCTTGGGGGTTACATTGTGCTGCACCATATACTAGTTTGTATAATGCGCTTGCAAGGTATTGTGGTTGGTTTCCAAATTCTACACTTGCTTGGTCTGCATAATATTCACGTGTCCGGCTGATAAATAAAACGATTAATTGTCCTAAAGCATAACATACCATTGCTATTAAACCAAGTATTATACCTGCTCCATTGTCATTGTCTCCTTGGAACATTGTGCTTAATGCAACATAATAACATATCATAGGGATAGCACTTACAAGAGTGGTTATTACCATATCATTATGTTTTAAATGTCCCATTTCGTGTCCAAGCACTGCTTTTAATTCGTCACGGTTAACTACTCCAAGAATTCCTCTTGTTACACAAATATGTCCACTACGTCTAGTTCGGCCATATGCAAAAGCATTTGGTATGTTTGTTTCACTAATACCTATTTTTGGCATTGGTACATCTGCAGCTAGTGCTAATTCTTCAACCATTTGGTAAATGTTTGGTGCTTCTTCACGAGTAACATGTTTAACACCCATACTCATTTCAACAAGTTTAGGTCCCATTAAGTATTGTATAAATATTAATAGTAACCCTATGAGGGCATAAGCACTCACTCCTAAGTTTATACCAAGTATTCCTAAAACTAAGAATAATATGATATATACCATTGCAAATAATGCTATCATGGCTAAAGTTAATCTGATTCTTAATTTCCATGTTCCTTTCAATTTATTTACTCCTTAAATTTTTTTATGATAATTAGTTAATTTTATAAGTATATAAATACTTTCAATATATTCTTATAAATTAAATTTCAATTTTATAAACAATTAATAAAACTATTTAGAATACATTTGATAATGGGGAATATGTTATTATCTTTAACTTTAAAAAAGTATATTAATGTTAATAATTATAATTTAATTAAGAATTTAAATAATGATGCAAAATGTATACGCTAACACATATTGACTTGGATAATAATACTAAAAAGAATGTAACTCTTAGAGATTTGAAAGAATATCACCATTTTTCAGATAAAATTCATGATGTTAAAGAATTAGAACACTCTCCCATTGCTAATAATATTGATTTCAGTATTGGTGTTTTAGAACCCTTGGATGGTGCTGAAGACTTTGTTTATGTATATTTAAATCGGCCAGTTGTTAAATTTGGTGATAAAACTGATAATATTATAGGAAGATCCTATAAAGACTTATTTTCAAATGTTAAGGAATTTAATTCTTTTGATTGTTTAATGCGAGCTTGGAATGAAAATCGTAGGATTAACACAATAGTTTTAATTTATAAAGATAATAATTTATTGTTTGCTTTAAACATTTATTATGTTCGTGAAGATGACTATTTAATAATTTATAGTAAAGATATTACAGATTATGCTAAACTTAAACAAGAACATGAAAAACTATTTTATAATTCTAAAGATGGGTTTTTAATCATGAATTATAAAGGGGAGGTTTTGCATACTAATAATAAGTTTTTTGAAATTTTAGGTTATTCTATTGAAGATTTTATGCAAGTTAACCCTTTATCTTGGATTTTAAAAAATGTTGAAGTCATTTCTTTAACTGATGAAGAATATGGAAATATGTTAGAATTATTAGATGAAGTTATTAGTCATAGAATTAAAAATACTACTTTTGATGTTAAATACCCATTGAAAAATGGTAAATATGGTTATCTTCATGTTTTTGCAGTTCCTACTAAATATGAAAATCAGGATGTAGCTCAAATTAGTATTACAGATATTACTAAATCTAAGAAAAAAGAAATTGAAGCATTAAGATTACATAAAAATCTTAATACTATTCAAGGTATGGCAAAAATTGCTATTTCTTCATATAATTTTAAGAATATTCAATGGACTACTGAAATTTTTAATATTCTTGATATGGATCCTTCAAAACATGATTATGAAAATATTAATACTTATTTAGATTTGATTCTTGATGAGGATCGTAGTATTTTTGATGATGCAATTTCTAAGTTAAATCCTGATAATCCTCAAATTTCATTAACTGTTCGTGTTAAAACTTTTAATGGTAAAATTAAGTATATCGCTCAACTTAATAAAGCATTTTATGATGATGATGGTAATTGTAAAGTTGTTATTGGTTTTATTCAAGATGTTACTCAACAAAAAGTTTATGAAGATAAATTACGTAATGCTTTATCTGAGAAAAATGAATATGCTGATGATTTAGAACTTATTTTGGATGAGAAGGATGTTCTTATTAATGAGGTTCATGATCGTGTTAAGAATAATCTTCAAATTATTCAAAGTATATTCGATTTAGAAATGCATTTTAATCCAGATAATCCTTCAGCTACTGTTCGTAAGACTTATAATCGTGTTAAATCTATGGCTTTTGCGCATGAACAAGTTTATGATGATTTGGATTCTAATCGTGTTATTGATGCTTCTGTTTATATTAGACAAACAGTTTTAACATTGTTTTCTTATTATAATACTAAAATCCGTCCAGTTTTTGAATTAGATAATATAACTTTACCTTTAAATATTGTTATTCCGTTAGGTTTAATTTTAAATGAGTTATGTATTAATACTATTCAACACGCTTTTGATAAAGGTAATGAAGGTGTATTTTCAGTTGTTCTTAAAAAGGGTTCTGAAAATGTTGTTCTTATTGTTAAAGATAATGGTCATGGAGCGCCAACTGATTTTTCACCAGTTTCAGATAGTAATTTAGGAATAAATATTATAAATAATTTAGTTAGTCAAATAGATGGTAAAGTTGAATATTTAAGTGAAAGTACTGGGTTTTCAGTTTTAATCACTTTTTAATAAACTTTTTTTCATGATAAATTTTATTATATATGAAAATCTTATAAATGTATTAGATAACTTATTTTAATAAATATTATTTAAAATGATTTTTTTAAAGAATTAAATAATTGGTGATTAATAAAATGATTGGTCCATGGGTAGAAAAATATAGACCTCAAAGTTTAGATGATATTGTAGGTCAAACACAAATTATAAACAGACTTGAAAAGTATGTTAATGAAGAAAGTATGCCTAATCTTATGTTTACTGGCCCTGCAGGTGTTGGTAAAACAACTACTGCTTTAAGTTTAGCTAAAGCTGTTCTTGGAGATTATTGGAAACAAAATTTTTTAGAGTTAAATGCTTCTGATGCTAGAGGAATTGATACTGTACGAAATAATATTAAAAACTTTTGCCGTTTAAAACCTGTTGGTGCTCCATTTCGTATAATTTTCCTTGATGAAGTTGATAATATGACTAAAGATGCTCAACATGCTCTTCGTCGTGAAATGGAAATGTATACTAAGACTGCTAGTTTCATTTTAAGTTGTAATTATTCAAGTAAAATCATAGACCCTATCCAATCTCGTTGTGCTATTTTCAGATTCGCACCACTTAAAGGTGAAGATATTAATAAACGATTGGAATATATTGCAAGCTCTGAGGGTTTTGAATTTGATGAAGAAGCTATCAAAACAATTGTTTATTTTGCTGAAGGGGATATGCGTAAATCTGTTAATATGTTACAATCTGCAGCTTCTGAAGGGGAAGTTATTTCTGAAAATGCAGTATATGATGTTGTAAGTAAAGCTAGACCTGAAGATATTAATAATTTAGTTACAAAAGCCCTTACTGGTGATTTTATGGGTGCTAGGAATATTTTACGTGAAACAATGGTTTTACATGGTACTAGTGGTGAAGATATGATTAATCAAATCTATCAAGAAGTTAGTAGACGTGTTATGGATGATAAAATGGAAGGTAAAGTGTATATGGATTTAATTGAAGGTATTGCTGATACAGATTTCCGTATACGTGAAGGGGCCAATCCTAGAATACAATTAGAAGCGTTACTCGCTAAATTCTTATAAATATGAATTAAAATATTAAAAGGACTTTACATAACATGTTATGGACAGATAAATACCGACCACAAACCTTTAAAGAATTATTAGGTAATGGTAAAAGTAAAAAACAAATAGAACATTGGGTTAATGAGTGGAAAAAAGGTAATCCTCAAAAACCATTACTTTTAGTTGGACCTGCAGGTATAGGTAAAACATCTTTAGCTTATATAATAGCTAAAGAATTCTCTGAACATATAGAATTAAATGCCAGTGATAAAAGATCTTATGATATATTAATGAGTACTATTGGAGAATCCTCTAGTACACATTCTCTTTTTGGTGAATCATATAAACTTCTTATCTTAGATGAAGTAGATGGTATTAATGGTAATGATGATCGTGGAGGATCACGTGCTATTAATAAAATTATTAAAGAATCTAAACAACCTATGATTATGATGGCTAATGATTTTTATAGTAAACGATTAACCACTATTAAAACTAAATGTCTTGTAATTAAAATGACTAAAGTTCACACTAACTCTGTAGGTGCTGCATTAAAAAAAATCTGCAGAAAAGAAGGAATAGATTTTGATCCTGAAGCTATAAAAGTTTTAGCTAAAAACAGTAATGGAGATATGCGTGCAGCAATCAATACTTTACAAGCTGCAAGTGAAGACGGTGAAAAATTTGAATTATCAAATTTAGATAATATTTCACAAAAAGATAACACTAATAATATTTTTGACACTGTACGTACAGTTCTTAAAAGTAGAACAGTTAATCATATTAAACCAGATATGATGATTGATGAAGATCCTACTCTTGTAATGGAATATATTGCAGAAAATATTCCCCATGAATATGAAAAACCATCTGAAATAAAAAATGCATATGAAAATATTGCTAAAGCTGATTTGTACTTTGGAAGAGCAAGAGCTACAAGGGATTATACTTACTGGAGATATGCATCTGATTTTATGGGGCCAGGTGTTGCTTTAAGTAAAAAAGAAACTTATCGTAAATTTACAAGATTAACAGGAGCTCAAGCTTTTCGTTTAATGGGTCAAACACGGGGTAAACGAGCTTTACGTGATCGTATTGCTGAAAAAATGGAAAATAAAATGCACGTTTCATTAGAAGTAGCATATACTATGTTTCCTTCATTTGAAATTATTTTCCAAAATGATGAAATGGCTTATGAAATCAGTAGCTTTTTAGAATTAGAAGATGATGAGATTAAACGCTTCCGTAAAAGAAAAATTCCAAAAAAAGTCATTAAGAAAATGGAAAAAGAAATTAATGAAGCTAAACGTTTAGAACGTGAAGAACTTAATAAGAATATAAAAACAGGAATTTATCGGGAATCTACTAAAAAAACTTTAAATAAAGTAAAAGAAAATGCAGAAGAAAAAGTTAAGGATTCTAAATCTGATGATGATTCTAATGTAATTAGTAATGAAAATCCTGAAAAAGAAAATTTTAAACCAGAAGAGAAAGAATCTAAACCTAAAAAGTCTAAAAAACCTAAAAAAGAAAAAGAATCTGAAAAGTTAGATAAGGGACAAACTAGTTTATTTAGTTTTTAAAATTATCCTTTTTAAAATCTTTTTCCCTTTTTTTAATGATTTTTTTCAATAAATTTTTTAGATTTAAGAATATTTTCTTTATATTGAGGTATGATTTCTGATATGAAATCCATAAAGCTTAAACTTAATTTTCCATAAGTTCTTGCAGGATAATCTGTTTTATTATTGTTATCTAAAAAGCTGTTTATCCATTCATTAGAAACATTAATAAAAGGATAAATAATTGGAACATTTTCATTATTGTTATGTCTTTTGAAATTAATACCTTCACCTGTGAAGATATCGGATAATATATTATATGCTTCAATATTTAAGGTTAAACTACTAATTTTTTTATTTATTTTAAAATTATCTTTATCCTTGTATTCAACGAAATTTATTCCGTATTTTCTACTATAAGGTTCCAGTATAATTATTATTAATTCATCAGTTGAATCTTTAATTTCTGGAAGTAAAACAGTGTCTTTTGGTTTTAGTTGGTGGGATAAAATTTTACTTGCATGATTACAAATTTTTTGAAGTAAACTACTTCTTAATATTTTTATTTCAGGATAATATTTATTGAAAGTTTGCTCTCGTTTTCTACTGAATTTACTGAAACGTAAATTATTTATGTAGATAATTTCAGGTGTGTAACTGATAAAGCGAGTATCTACTCCTATAATTTTTAAAAGTTTCAATACTTCTTTTTTGTTGGTGGATGTCATAATTTTTAGAATTTAAAAAGAAAGAATAATATTGGGATTTATATTTTCTTTTCTTCTATGTTTGTGTTTAAAATTTCTCTTAATTTATTTTCCATTATGTCTTTTGGTGCTTCTTCACCAGTCCATATTTTTATTGCTTCTGCAGCTTGATAAATTAACATTTTTATACCATTTACTGTTTTTGCTCCTGCTTCTTTTGCTTCTTTAATTAAGTTTGTTTCAATTGGATTGTATACTATATCATTTACAATTATGTCTTCAGGTATTTCATCAGCATGTAATATAGGGTTTTGGTCAGGATATCCTTTCATTCCAAGGGGTGTTGTGTTTATTAAGATATCTGTTTGTTGTGCTTGAAGTATTAAATTATCCATATTGTCATATTTTAAATCTGATAGTATTCCAGTATTTTTAATATTGCTTGTTAATTCCTCTGCTTTAGCTAAATCCCGATTTATCACTGTTAATGAGTTTATACCTGAATGTGCTAATTGGTGACATATTGCTCTACTTGCTCCACCAGCACCAACTACAAGTATGTCTTTATTTGTTACACTTGTTTTATTTTCTAAGGCATGTAAACATCCTATTCCATCTGTATTGTAACCAATAGCTTCATTATTCTCGAATTTTATAGTGTTAACTGCTCCAATTTCTTTAGCTATAGGATCTAAGTGATTTAAAGTTACAAGTACATTTTTTTTATGAGGTATAGTTACATTTAACCCTTTAATATTTAATTTGTTAGCTCCTCCAATAGCGGATCCAAGATTTTCACTTAATACATGAAAAGGTAAATAAACATAATTTAAGTTTAAATATTCAAATGCAGCATTATTTATTATTGGACTAAAACTATGTTCTATAGGATCTCCAATAACTCCAATAATATTTGTTGTTCCATCAATAATCATTTTTTAATTTCACCTTTATGGATAAATTTAATTTTAAAATATTTTATTATTATAAATAAAAATCAGTATTTAATATATTTATTATTATTTTTTATCTTATAAATATATTAAAGGATTAAGAAAGTTTTTATTATAGTATTATTTATTTTGAATTCATATTTTTATTAAATATTTTTAATAAGCATAACAACTAATATTTAATTAATAATAAATTTTTAACATTAATAAATTATAATTATATTAATAAAAAAATTATTTTCATGGAGATAAACAATTTATGGAATTTAATAGACCTAGAGGAACAAGAGATTTCCTATTTGATGAAATGAGAGAAAGAAAAAGAGTAGAAAATATATTACGTGATGTTTTTCAATCATATGCTTTTCAAGAAATAAAAACACCAATGTTTGAAGAATTAGAATTATTCACAACAAAATCTGGTGAAGAAATAGTGGATCAATTGTATAATTTTAAGGATAAAAGTAATCGTGAAATTACCTTACGTCCAGAAATCACAGCACCAGTTGCTAGATTATATTTAAATGAATTAACAAAAACAGCAAAACCAATTAAATTATATTATTATGGTAGTTGTTTTAGATATGAAAGACCTCAAAAAGGCAGATTTAGACAATTTTGGCAATTTGGATGTGAACTCATAGGAGCAAGAAGTCCGGATGGTGAAGCAGAAGTATTAAGTATGTGTAATACTTCCTTAGAAAGATTAGGTATAAAAACTGCAGAGATACATATTAACCATCTTGGAATTATAAGAGGATTATTCAAACACTTTGATATAGATTCTGATACTCAAAGAGAATTAATGATAATAATAGATAAAGGGGATAAAGATTTATTAAAAGAATCTCTTATTGGGGAAAAACCATTAATAGATAATCCTGAATTAAATGCAGTACTCATTGACTTAATTGATATGGTGGGGAATAAAAATATTATTAAAAATATTGAAGATTTAGTTGGGGATTATGAAGAAACTGTAGATAGTATAGATGAATTAAAAGATTTAATAAAAGCTTTAGATAGTTATAATCTTGAAAATTATAAACTAAATTTAGGTGTAGCAAGAGGTTTAGATTATTATACTGGAATAGTTTTTGAAGTATACATTCCTGAACTTGGAGCACAAAAACAAGTTTGTGGGGGAGGAACTTATAGTCTTATAAAAATATTTGGTGGTGATGAAGTAGAATCTACAGGTTTTGCTTTTGGATTTGATAGATTGATGAATGCAATTAAAGAACCAGAAGTTTTAACTCCTTATATTGATGCTTATGTTTTACCTATAAATGAAGAAACACACTTTGAATCATTTACTATAGCGACAAAACTTAGAAATCAAGGAGTAAAAACTGAAGTGGATTTATCTACTCGAAAATTTAAAAAAGCATTAAAACATGCTAATAAATTGAAAGTTCCTTATGTTGTGATGGTAGGTAAAAGAGATTTAGATCAAGGTTCAGTAACACTTAAAAATATGTATAGTGGAGAACAAGAAATTGTTAGTGTTAATGTACTTGCTGATACTATTAAAAAACATTTATAATTAAAATTATTTAAAGGAGGAATAAATTAATGGAAATGAATTTTCGATTAGAAAAAAATGGTGAAAATCTTATAATTGCTGTAGCACAAGATTATCAAACAAATGAAGTTTTAATGGTAGCATTTATGAATGAAGAAGCGTTACAAGATACATTAAAAACTGGTAAAGCACATTATTATAGTACATCTCGTGGAAAACAATGGATGAAAGGAGAAAGTAGTGGAAACACACAACAAGTCCATGAGATATTATTTGATTGTGATGCAGATGCAATAATTTTAAAAATAGATCAAAAAGGAGCTGCTTGTCATTTAGGATATAGAAGTTGTTTCTTTAGACAATTAGATTTAAAAACAAAAGATATTACTAATATATCTGATGATGAAATAAAAACAATTAGTGAAAGATTATTTAATCCAGAAGAAGTTTATGGAAAACAATAATTATTAAAAAAAACAAGTATGAGGATTTTTAAATGGATTACGATATAACTGAAGAAGATGAAGAAAAACGATTCGTCCCAGATACAAGTGCAATAATTGAAGGAACAATAAAAAAAATCCTCGACAATGATGATTTAATTTATCCAGAAATAATTATTCCTGAAGCTGTAATAGCGGAATTAGAACACCAAGCAAACAATAGTAGACCAACAGGATTCACAGGATTAAATAATTTAAAAGAATTACAAAAATTAGCTCAAAATCAATATTTAAATATTCATTTTACAGGAAGAAGACCTAATACTTCTGAAATTATAGATGCCAGAAAAGGGGAAGTTGATGCACTTATAAGGGATGTTGCACGTGATGAAAATGCAATACTTGTTACAAGTGATAAAGTTCAAGCCGAAACTGCAGAAGCACAAGGTTTAAATGTAATTTATAATGCTCAAAAATATCATGGAGATAAAGATCTTAAAATTATGGAATTTTTCACTGCAGATACAATGAGTGTTCATTTAAAAGAAAATGTTCCTGCTTTTGCTAAGAAAGGAACACCTGGACATATTGAACTTGTACAAATTTCAGAAAATAAGATTTCATATAATGATTTAGAAAACTTTGCTGAAGAAATTCTTGAAAAGGCAAGTAATGATAAAAGAACATATTTAGAAGCTGATTTGAAGGGAGCTATTGTAGTTCAATCTAAAGATTTAAGAATTAGTATCACTCGCCCACCTTTCAGTGAAGCAATGGAAATAACTGCTGTTAGACCTGTTGCTGAAGTATCACTTGAAGATTATAATATAAGTGAAGATTTACTTAATCGTATTAGTCAAGGTGATCATGGTATTTTAATTAGTGGGTCTCCAGGTGCAGGTAAAAGTACTTTTGCACAAGCTTTAGCTACTTATTTTAGTCAGAATATGAGTAAAGTTGTTAAAACTATGGAATCTCCTCGTGATTTACAAGTTCCCGATGAAATTACTCAATATTCTCCTTTAGAGGGGGATATGGAGAAAACAGCTGATATTCTTTTACTTGTACGTCCTGATGTAACAATATATGATGAGTTACGTAAAAGTTATGATTTTCAAATTTTTGCAGATATGAGACTTGCAGGTGTGGGGATGGTTGGTGTGGTTCATGCTACTAAACCTATAGATGCTATTCAAAGAATAACTAATCGTGTTGAATTAGGTGTTATTCCAAGTATTGTTGATACAACTATTTTTATAGATGAAGGCCATATTAGTAGTGTTTATGAAACTCGAATGACTGTTAAAGTACCAAGTGGTATGCAAGAACAAGATTTAGCTAGACCAGTTATAGAAGTTAGAGATTTATTAACTGGTGATTTAAAGAATGAGATTTATACTTATGGGGAACAAACTATTGTTATAGATGTGGAACAAGTAGGTAAAAAAGGTTCTGAGGAAGATGAATCTAGTAGTGTTGAACGTATAGCTGAAAAACAAATTATTAGGGATGTTAAAAAGGTTATTCCAGGAGCACAAATTGAAGCTAAAATTATTTCACCTAATAGGGTAAGAGTTTCAGTTCCGAATGAGTATCGTCCTAAAATTATTGGACGTGGCGGTAAACGTATTGATGAATTAGAACGTAAAATCGGTATTGGTATAAGTATTGAAATTTTAAATGAAGGTCCTGATGATGATTTAAGAATACCTTGTCAAGTTAATAAGAAAGGTGTTAATTTAGAATTCCCAAAAGATAGTACTGGTTCTAGTTTTGATATTTTTGTAGGTGATGACTATTTATTCACTGCTACTGTTGGTAAAAGTGGTTTAATACGTTTACGTCGTGGTTTGGAGTTAACAGATATCTTATTAGATGCTATTGATGAGAATATTGGAATTTTTGCAAGAAGAAGAAATGATTAAATAAAGGTTTTATTATGAATATTGGAGCATCAACTTTAGCAAGCACTGATTTAGAAAAGTTTTTGGATTATTGTGTGGATTTAGATTTGGACTTTGTGGAGCTTGTTAAATCTTATCCTAATCATGATTTGGATTTTGATTTATTAAACTCTTATGATTTTACTTATAGTGTTCATAGTCCCCTTATTGATATGAATATTTGCAGTTTAACACGCAGTATTAGAGAAGCTAGTATGCAGGAATTAAAAGATAGTATTGATGATGCTGCTCGTTTAGGTGCTAGAAATGTTGTTATTCATCCAGGTAAGGTTTCTTTTTTGGGTCAACCTTATGAAGATCATATTTATGATATTTGTGTTGATTCTTTTAAAGAAATTCATTATTATAGTTCTGGTACTGGGGTTATGCCTTTAATTGAGAATATGCCCCTTATTCCTGGTTTTATGTATACTGATATTAATAGGTTAAATTCTACACTTGATAATTTAGATATGTTTATGACTTTTGATATTGGTCATGCTTACACTGCAGGTTTTAGTGAAAATGAAATGTATTTTCCAAGAATTAAACACATACATTTGCATGATAATAATGGTGATGATGATTCACACTTGCCATTAGGTGAAGGCAGTATAGATTTAAAACAGGTATTATATCTTCTTGATGAAAAAAATTATAAGGGCACCTACATTATAGAAGCAAATAATCCTGAATCATTAAAGATTAGTTTAGAATACTTAAAAAATAATAATTTCATTTAATCTATATTCTTTTTTTATAAATCTTTTTTTATTTTTCAAATGCTCTTGGAAAATTCATATTTAAATAATAATTTAATATTATTAATTAGACCTGGAAAACAAAAATTTAAAATTATTTTTTTAAGGAGGTAAAATCAAAACATGATTCAAAATAAAACATTCCGCAATGATATTAATATTGAAATAGATCCAGTAATAATAAACACCCAAATAGAAGAAATCAAAGAATTAAATGAAGATTTCTATAAAGAATATAGTGAAATATATAATGAATACACTGGATTAATAATAAAATTAGATGAATCAAGTAATGATTTAACAGATTTCATTAATAATCAAATCCTTCAAAACTTAGAAAAATCACTAGATATTTGTGAATTATCAATAAAAATCTTACAACATAAATCTCATGATACTTACATAAGTGTAGCAAATATTATAAAAAATTATAATTTAAAAATTCCAGGTAATGAAAATGAAACACTATGTGAAACAATAGCGAATTTTATTTCCTTTAAAAACGATTTAAATTACTATAATAATCAACTCATCATATGGAATGATACATTAAATAATCCCACAAGTAAAGAAGAAAATAGTGAAGTGAAAAAATTAAGGAAAAAAGTAAACTATCATTTCACAAATCAAATTTTATTTAATAAAGAGTACTTATCAAACATTTTGCTCTTTTTTGATGAAATATTAAGTATGAGTGAAAAAAATAATAAATTATTAAATTCTGCTATTGATTGTAAATCATTAAAATCTTACTTAAAATATACTAATATTCAAATTACAAATAAGCAGAAAAACTTATTCAGTGGATTTGATGACTTATCTGATTATATAAATAATATGGAAAATGAATCTAATCCTGAAGATGCCCTAGATTATATTGTTGATATTATAAAAAACAATATTGATTGGCCTTTCATATTCCAATTCATGATAAGTAAAATTAATTCAACAATAAACAAGCATGGTTTTGATTACTTAAATGAAAATTTTAATAATTTTTCTAACAATCAAATAGCATACTTAAACCAAATATTAAACCGTTTCATAATTCCTCATCAAGATGAAATAAGTAGAATTTTAAAATCATTAACAAAAAATTCACAAGCTAATCAAAAACATAAATCTGAAATAATATCATTAATAGATATTTATAATGACAGATTGGATAATATTGTATTTGATATTAAGCGTTTCATAATGAAATATCAATAAATCATATATCATGCTTATGGGAAGGTTTTAAATTTAAAAAAATTTTTTAATTCTCACATACCAAACCAAATCCAATAAAATTTTAATAAAAATTTTAAGGAATTAAAAAATAATTTTTAAACCTTCCCATATTACTAACCTATTTATTAAAACTTTTTTTAACATAATCTAACTAAATTTAAAAAATATTTTAACACATTACATTATAAAAATCTTTTTTTATGGATAAATATTTATATTAATTCTAATATTATAATAAATAATTATAAATTATTGGGTATGTATTTTATGGTTGATTATTGTTTCACATTTTTAAAAGATAAGTTTCCTGAAATCGAAAAAATGACAAAGGAGCTTGAATTTAATTTGTATAATCAAAATAGTATGAGTGTTCTTACTATGGGGGGATCTATTGCAGAAAATATTATCAATAAAGTCTGTGAATATGAAGATGTTCTTATTAGTGATTTAACTACTCAAGAATCTCGCATAGATTATTTATTTGATAAAAAAGTTTTATCTTCTCGTTTAACAAAGGATTTTCATGAAATCCGACATCTTCGTAATATGGTAGTTCATCAAGCATATCAAGGTGATATTGATGAAGCATACACAGTACATCATATAATTTATAATATTATAGAATGGTTTTATAAGAAATATGAAGATCCAGAATATGAAATCCCTGGATATAGTGCAATGTTATATGAAGATAAAAAATATATTCAACAATTATATGATGAAGCTTTAGCAGGTGATAAAAAAATTACACCTCCATTATTATGTCCTACTTGTGGATTTGAAGTATCAAAAGAAAATAGGTATTGTCCGGAATGTGGTGAAAGATTAAAAAATTTGGATATTAATCAGGATGTAGCTAAAAAGATTGAAAATTTCCCTATTACTGAAGAGTTATACTCTGATGAATTAGAAAAATATCAACTTCAAAAGGAATTAGAAACAAAAAACACTAGATTAATAGATTATCAAAGACGTCGGGATGATCAAATTCATGATTTGAAAAAAAAGCATAAAAGACAATTAGATGAATTATATGCTGCTTTAAATAATGTGAATTTAGATTTAACTGATATTACAAAGAAAATTAAATCTTTAGAAAATAAATCTTTTTTAACTCAGCAGGAGAAAGTTGACTTAAAAGATGCTAATGAAGAGAAAGATTATTTGTTAAATGAACGTAAAATTATTAATAAACGTAAAACTCTTTTGTTTGAGAAACAACCTTGTGAAATGCAAGATTTAATTGATGATTTGAATTTTGAAAGAGAAACTATTGATCAAATGAATTATCGAGAACAAGAGGAAATATTAAATGATATTGCAATTGAAAAGCGCAGATTGCGTAGGGTTCAAAGAAATATTGAAAATGGTTATAAAAGGGAGAAATTTATTATTTGCCCACATTGTGGTGAAAGAAATACTTTAGATACTGTTTATTGTATTAATTGTGGTAGTATTATTAAACCTAATTTGAAGCCAAATCATAAGGTTTATTGTACTCAGTGTGGACTTTTGCTTTATTCAGATTATGATTATTGTACTTCTTGTGGGCATTGGATGCATTAAATAGGTTAAGGTGGAGTGTGTTATTTTTTTGATTCAAAATAATGATTTAGATTCTGAAACTAGTGATGAATTTATGGATGAGTATAAAAGTGTACATCAAGATTTTTATGATAATTATTTACAAATTATTGAATCTTTTGATGATGATTTAATTTATTCCTTAGAAGAAGCTTTTGAAGAAAACGATTTAAAAAGGGTAGACAGTATACATGAAATTTTATTAAATACTTTAAAAGAATTAAGCAATTATTTAAATAAAAGTGGGCCTTTATTAAATGAGGAGAATAATAAATTATATGAAAATTTTAACAAGGTATTTCAAATTATTAACATTGAAAACCCTAACACTTCAGAGTTCAATAGTTTCATTGCAGAAGTATTTCTCTTACCTGAAGTATACTTATCTACAATTGAATTAATAAGTCACAGTCAATATAACATATTTAACAAGATAATATTATTACCTGTAATAAATGAAAATATAGAAAAACAGTCTGTTGAATTATTAACATCTTATGAAAAATTCCAAAAAATTTTAAATAGATTCTTAGAAAAAATGGTTACAATTAAAAATCAAACACAAACATTAATTAAAAACACAAATAATAAAACTTTACAAATTACCATAGATTCAACACACTTAATAAGTAATCTAGAAAATATAGAAGACTATCTTGATGATTATTTCATTACTATAAAAGAAAAAGTGAATGAAATACCAAAATATGATTCAAAAATAAGTTATGGATTAAATCTTGATTATATTTTAATAAAAGACAATGTTTTAAAAGAATATATAATAGATAACAATGAATGGATAGAAGATTATAAAAATTTTTTAGAGGAGTATACTAATTATAAAGAAAATTATTCACAATTACTCATAATTGAAAGTATAGGGTATGATTTTATACCACGGATCAATTTTTGGATAAATGATAAAAATAAGCACATAATTGAATATTGTGAAATTTTAGAAAAATATGAAAAGAATATAAAAAAATTTTATCAACAAAGCAAGGAAAAAGAAGAATTAACTGAAATTAGTTTAAATAAACACTTAAAAAATTTAAATTATTTAATAAAGGATATAAATAATGATTAATATTATTTTTCAAATTTATCAATTATTTTCCTATAATTCTCATTTTGAAGTTCTAAACTAATCATATTTGTCTTATTAGCTTTAATAATGTGTTCTTTACTTTCAATTAACTCTTTTATATTTTCATCTTGTTTATTAATAATCTTATCCTTTTGCTCAAGAAGCCCTTCATAAGTTTTACTAATCTTTCGTAATTGAGTTTCTAAATTAACAGTATTATTTTCTATTTGGACCTTATAATCATCAATTAAACTTCTTAAATATTTAACTTGATCTTGTTTATCCTCAATAATTTCAACTTTTTCATTAATCTTAACTTGTAAATCATCTAACTCTTTAAGTTTAGCTTTCTCATTATTCACTTCACTACTTAATTTTAATTCCATTTTTTGTTTTTCAAATTTAAACTTAGCAATATGGGACTTCAAAGCACTAATCTTATCATCTTTTTGACTTAGATTCATATTTAACTCATCTATTTCCCCATCTTTCAATTCAATAATACCTTCTAAGTCTTGAATCTTCTTTTTATTATAATTATTTTTGTTATGATTCTGATTACTTGGTTTACTCATACTTTTAATCCCTAAAATAATATTTACTATTAAAACTTTTATTTTTATATAACTACTAATTATTATTTTTTCAATATAATAATAATTTTTCCCTAATGTTTTTATATTTAATTGGTCTTTTATTTTCCTATTTTTTGGTTAAAATTTTTTATAAAAATTTATATATTCTTATAAAAAAAGTATAATTACTATAAAATTTTTGAGGTTGGGTCATAAAAATTTTTAATTTTTTTCTTAGCTTTGATTTTTTTTGTTTTTCTTTTATTTGTTTCTAGTTTTCAATGCATTTTTTTAGTTATTTTCTTGGTTTTTTGTTGTTTTATTTAGTTCGTTGTATAGTCTTTTGAGGTTGTGTCCTATTGCATGTAGTTTTATTTCTGTATTTACCATTTCTATACCTGTGTAGTTGAATTCTATCATTTTTATGTTGCGTTTTAGGTGTCCGAATGGCCATTCTACTGTTTTTGATCGTTGTGCGTATATTTCTTGTGCCCATTTTTCATCCATTTTGTGTTGCATTCTGATTTTGGATGGGTTTCCGTAATCTGTTATGGTTCTGTAATGGTTTTTGGTTGTGCATATTTCTTTTACTTGGCAATCGTGGCATTTTTTGGTCCAGTAAAACTGTTTTTGTGTACTGTTTTTTGTTTTTGTATGTTCCTTTTAGATTCATTATTTGTCCTAATGGGCAAATGTATTCGTTTTTTTCATGATTGTAAGTGAAATTGTCTTTTGAATATGGATTTTCTTTTATATTGTATTTTTTTAGGATTCTTGAGAGTTTTCGTGTTGATATGTATCCATCTAATTGTTTATGTTCTAAGTATTCTGCGTTTTCGTCTGTTGAGTATCCATTATCAGTGGATATTTGTGTTCCGGGATGTAATGGTCCGAAAATGTGTTCCACATTTTCGATTGCAGGTATTAACATTTTATGATCTGTAGGGTTTTGATAAACTTCGGCTGAGAGTATGAATCCTTTGTAATCGTCGACTGCTATTTGGTAGTTGTAATTAAATTCCCATTTGCCTTTTTTATTCAGCATCCAACGTGATTCTGGGTCGTTGACACTTATGACACTTTTTGGCTTTTATTTAGTTCCGTGTTGATGTGGTTGATTTTTTTTAAAACTTTTTGTGCAGATTCTGGATTTTTACTTGCTTGTTTGATAAGTCTTTTACTGGATAATCTGAGTTTATCTTGGTTTCTATCACCTTTAGACTCTTTTTTAACCATGTCATATATCTTATCAAATGTTTCTTTATCAGTTAAGTCTATTGGTACTTTATTACCAGATTCATCAGTTAATTGTTCGTCTTCGTCTTCGTCAAGTTTTATACTTTTTTCTATGATTTTTTTAAGTAGTTCTAATTGTTTTTTATCAGTTAAAATATTAATGGATGTTTTTGCTTTAATTTTAGTCCCATCAATCGCAATGTGATTTATTTTAATTAAATCCTTTTTTTCAGCAACTAAAATTGTAGTTTCAAATGCCTTATCAATTAATTCTTTATTATCCTTTTTAAACCGATTAATTGTGCGAAAATCAGGTTTTTGCATACCTGCAAGATACATATAACTCAAATCTGTATGAGTTTTGCCATCAATTTCCCTACCTGATAAGCCTCCATCAAATGTAGCCATTAAAACCAAACGTAACAACATTTTCCGAGAATAAGCACGAGCACCCGCAGTATAACGATACTGATTATCAATTTCATCAAAACTAATTCTATCAACTATGTTCTCAACCAAGTAACATGGATGATCCTTCGGAATTATCTCTCTTAAATCCGTAGGAATCAACATCTTCTGACCAATAGTGTCATCTCTTAAAACCATAAAAAAATACACCTACAATAATATTATCGTTAATAATACATTGTACAGCCTAATATATAAAATTAACTAAAAAATAAGCAAG
>NZ_DAZC01000007.1:0-5153 GCF_002508845.1 Methanobrevibacter sp. UBA417 | reverse complement strand
TTAATAATTATTTTAGTAAAACATAACAAAAATATTATGTTTACCTCCTATCCTAAATTTCAAAAAACTCTACAAAAAATAGTATAATTTACAGATATAAAAATTTTATGATTATAAAGTAAAAACATGTAAAATTCAGTTATTCAATATTATCGAATAACTGAAGAGATAAAAAATATTCAAAAATATAAAAAAATAAAATTTAAATTTTAGAAGTGTTTTAATAAATTATTCACTTCATCATTTAATTTATATAACCTTCTTAATTTATCGCTGCAGGTATCATCAGAATAGCAAGGTACTTCAAAAATGCCTTCATAATGAAAATCTAAATTATCATTTTCACGATAAACTTCTAAAGTGTATCCTACATCTTTAAACCACTGCACAGTTTTATCTTTAGGTAAAACTGGTTTATCCGTTTCAGAATCAAACCGATTCAATAAATCATTCAAAGTTTTTGAAACAAATAAATCATAATGATGAATACTATTGCTTCCAACATATTTTATCTTAATATTTTCTTCATCAACTTCAAAACTTTCAATATCTTCAGTTGAAATAAAATCATCAAGAATTCCATCATTTGAATAAATTTCTAAAACACTTCCATCTACACTAATTTTACGAACATTTCTGAAAAGAAAACCATTGATGTGTATAATCATAGGCTTAATTATTATTTTTTCATTTTCCTCAAAAGGTATATTATAAGTTATTTTTTCCTTAATTATCTCTTTAATTAAATCATAACCCATTTTTGACTCTAATTTAACAATATAAAAATTAATACCATTTTTCTCATAAAACTGATTAACACTTCTAAATAATAATTCAAAACGTAATTCCCTCTCACTAGGAAAATTTTTTTTAAATTCTGTACTAATACAATTCTCTAAATTTCTAGTTTCTTTACCCTCATGATCAAGATAAAAAAAGTTATCCTCATCTTGATTTCTTTCGATTCTAAAATTTACATACTCATTTTCATATGTAGCTAAAACAAATTGATTCATCATATTTAATCCCCCTCTTTATGCTATTCTTAGAATATTATATTCTTTACAAACTAATTCTTTCCCTACTTTAAATTCACTTAACTTTTTAATTAGTATAGGTTTAAACTTAGATAAATCATTAAATAGTTTAAGGATTAAACCTTCTTCAGTATCATGCAAAATTGTTTCATCTCGAATAATTAAATACTCATGTAAAGGTACAAGATCATTATTAATTTTCTTATAAACTTCAAGTGTGTTATCCTGTAAAAATTCAAATTCTAAATTAACACGAAACTTTTCATTAACAATTTGCATAGTCATTATATTACTATAATTTTGTATTAACTCTTGTATTGTTTCATCAAAAGTAGCAGTAGGATTAATTCTTCGTAACTGACTACGTGTTTGCATTGTAACTTGTATAGTTGTTTTATTATTACTCACACATAACACTCCTCATTTAATTTTCAATATCAGTCAACCATTTTAAACTCATTTCAAAAATGAGTTTATCGTTTATACTTAAATATAAAGCGTGTAAATCAAACGATAAACAAGTTATTTCTTTAAAATGTAATTTCTTATTTAAAGTTATACTTGTAGGTTCATCAAAATTAACAACATAACCCCCATATAAAGATTTATCAGTATATAATAATTCTTCATGATCTCTAGGACAAAAAGTTAATAAAACTGCATCTTTTAATAATTCATAGTTTAATGCAGATTGTATCTCTTTTTTATCTCCAATTATTTTAAAAGATGAATTTAATCCTTCACCTTCCTGAATAATTTTAATATTATGATTTTCTAAATCTATTATTTTATCTGCTGCAAATTCTCCATATTCTCGTAATGCTAAATTTAGTATTACAGAACTGTAAGTATTTTCATTAACTTTTTTTAAATCTGTTACTTTATCATGCATTTTTTATCATTTCTCCTAAAAAAATTTAATTTAAATAAATGGATATATAATTTTAAGTTTTTTATTTTCATCATCTTGTTGGAAAGCTGCCCCATACTCTCCAATTCGATAATATTTCCATTCTGAAGGATTTCCTAATGATCTTTTGAAGTCATCAGAATCACATTCTCGGAAGTCAATTTCATATTTTTCTTGTATTTTCATAAAGCTATATTTTTTCATGTAACCATATACGAGTAGTGCTTTGTGTGTTTCTATTTCTTTTCTTTCACCAGCTAATTTTTCTATTTGTTTAAATTCATCTTCATGTTCTTCTTCAATCCCATCAAGATCAATACTAGTTAAATCTTCAACATTGAAATAATAGTTTAAATCAAAATTTTCATTAAACTTGTTTTCTTTTTCTTCAATTTTATAATTTAATCTTTTAACTAACTCTTTTAAATCCTCAACATCACTTGTTTTTTCTACAATCTCATTAAATAATGTTTCTCCCATGCTTAAATCTAAGTTTTCTTCTATATAAGACCAGAACTGTTTAGCCCATGACTTTTTGTCATTTTCATATATTTTAATAATGTTTAGTTTTTCACCTGTAATTTTATATAGTACATAATAATCGTAGCTACCTTTGTCGACAGATAAATATAATCCATCTTGTAGGGCTGTGTCTTTTGTGAAATTTCCTAAAATGGAGTATCCCCCATTTTTAGATTTATCCAATCCTATAACTACTTTTGTCCAGTTGAATTGTTCAAGTCCTGCTTCTTTAATTATTTTTTCTATTTTCATTTTAATTTATCTCCTATATGTGTATTGTATACTATAGTATATGCTATAACTAATATATAAACTTTTTGGTTAAAAGTATAAAAAAAATAAACTTAAACAAAAATTTAGAAAAAATTATCACATACATAAAACATATTAAATATATAAAGGAGGTGAAAAAGTGAAAAAAATGGACTTAACAGAACAAACAACAATTATTAAAAATTCTATTTGTAAATATTTTATAGAAAATGAAAATTGTACATCAATAAATTATAATACACTTGAAAATTTAATTAAAGATCAAGATTACTCTGAAGATTTAATACTTGTTTGTTTACATGAATTAGAAGATACTAATGATATCCAATTAGATATTACAACTGATTCTAAAATTCCAAAAAGTTTAAAATTAAATCTATTAACATTATATAATTATTTAAATAATACTGTAGATTTTGAGAATATAGAAAAACAGATTGTTAAATCTTTAATTAATGATGCACCTGATACTGCTAAAGATATTAAAAATAATTTAAATAATATTTCATTAAATATTATTATAGCTTGTTTAAGTTATTATAATTTCTTAGGTTATATTACATTAATACCTACAACAAGTGGAGATTTAATTAAAAACATAACAACTAAAGGTAATATTACCTTTAATAACTTTTTAAAAAATTAAAATTTAAACTTTTTTTACTTTTTTTATGCACCAGTACCCTCACTACCATATTCAGATAAGTATTGATTTGAATCTATATAACTATGACTGTTTTGATCATAGTAATAGGATTGACCATTTTCTTCTTTATATGTTCCTTGATTTACTTCCCCAGTATCATGATACACCCCATTTTTATCACGATAACCTTCACTATCACTTTGTTCTACATTACTATTACTATTACTATTACTATTAGAATCTTGAGATGAAACATTACCAGCAGTAGTTGTATTATTTATTGTTGTATTATTAACAGATGTATTATTAGCAGGTATAGTAGTAATAGTTGATGAAAAGTAGATTGCACCAGCTATTACACAACAACCTATTATTACAGCAACACAAAGTATTAGTAATTGATTATTTTTCATAAATACTCCCCTTATTTTTTTATTAATTAATTTTGGTTTTAATAATTAGAGTATTTAAGAATTTCTATTTCATTCGAAAAAAAGTATGATCATTAATTAAGGTTTATTAAGGATTTCTTAATAAACTCTATGCTACCTCAACAATTAAAAGAGATGGATAAGAAGCAGCGTTTGCATATGATTTCATTGTTTTAAAACTTCTAAGTTGAATGTACCCTCCAGATAGTCCTTGTGCTATTGTAATTGTTTCAGATGATTTACATAGTTTGATTGGGTATTCGTAATGCCCCCATCGTAGTTTGTAGACTGAATGTAATCCTACACCAGTTTTAGGGTCTGCTATCATTTTCCCAATACTATCCCATGTATAATCGCTTAGGTATACCCATTTACAAGTTTTTACTGTATATCCATTTTGGGTTAATATTTTCTTTATTACACTTGTGATTTCATTTGGTCCTGTTCCTGATTTGGTAGTGCCTAATTGTTTAGCTAGGTAACTTTCAGAGTAATAGTTTCCTGTGATTTCACGGAGTATTTGTTGTGAAAGATTGCACCCACAATAATAATTTGTATCTTGTTTTAATTCAGTACCACTATACCATCTTGGACTCTTATAACAATCCTTAGTTGTTATAGTGGGGGTTGAAGAACCTGATTTGGTGGTTGTTATGTAATTAGGTTGTCTACTATTCTTAGCAACAAAATCACTATACTTCTTCAACATTGCAAGATAAGTGGAATAAGTAACATAATCCATCTGGGTAGTAAAATCTAAATAAATTCGACGATTATATTCAGGTTTGCCTCCATCTGCTATAAAACTATCTACACGTGCTTTCATATCTAAAAAGGTTGCTAATGGTATTTTTGCACCAGTATTAGTTAGGTCTGTTGCTTCTACATATATTTGTAATGTTTTAGGTTCACGACTATTCTTTTTTATGAAAGCATTATATCTTGCTAACATATTTTGATACTGTGAATAGAGTATATATGTTGATGGGTCTGGGTGATCAGGACAAACACGAGTGGTACTGGTAACTTTTCCACCATCACTTAGGTATTTGTCTACTCTTGCCTTGATTTCTTTAAATTTTTTTAATGTTATTCTACTTGTGCTTTTACTTAAATCAGTACTCATAATTTTATTCCTCCTTAAAATTTAAACATTCATAATTATTCTTTTCATTTTTGTATAATGCTAAGGTGCATTCATGTGCTTGTTCAAGTTTACAATTTACGCATTGATTAGCGTAAACTTGTTGGTAACGATATTTTTCTTGTGTTTTGTGCATGAATTAACCCCCCTTTATTTTTTCAATATTATTTTTTTTATTATTTTAAAAGTA
>NZ_DAZC01000017.1:0-81407 GCF_002508845.1 Methanobrevibacter sp. UBA417 | reverse complement strand
TTGACAGAAAATACAAAAAAATTATTGTAGTAAACTAAATACGTTATAACATAATAGTCACGTTAAGAAGTACACATAAAAAAATAGACAGAGTAATACACATAAAATACAGATTCATTACATCTTACATATCAGACATAACAATCAAATATCACCACATCTACAAAACCAACATCAAATCATAATAATTAATATTAGATTCTCACGAACATTATAATAAATCAAATAATTGATTTAATACAATTTTATAAATATAATAAATTTAGCACATGCGAAAAGCAGTCATCAAAATTAATTGTAAAAATACATAAAATTAAGACTAACGCCATAAACACATGGCACAACCTATAAGGAAAGTTACAACAAAGATAAAATCTAATAAAAATATTTGCAAAAACTAATATTTTCACAATAACTTAAATAATATAAAAGTTTTCAACATAAAAACTATCTTAAAGAAAAATAATTAAAATATAAATGTTTAAATCAAAAATAATTTTCATAAAAATAGAATCTATAATACTAATTAATCAAATTCTCATAAAAAATTAGAGAATAAAAAATAGTTTTAATATATTTAGAAAAAAAACCTTAATAAAGTGATAAAAAAAGTTATAATATTTATTTCAATTAAATTAAAATAAATTATTTTAAGAATCTTGATTATTAACTGTTGTCTTTAAATCATTAACTTCATTTTTTAAAGTATCAATAACTAGTTTAATAACTCCTTCTTCAATTAAACTATATAAATCATAATCTTTAGTTATAATTTCATATTGACCTGTTTCTAATAAATCCATTAAATGAATAAATACATATTCTTCTTGCATCTTCTTAGATTCTTTAATCTTTAAATTTTCATATAAATTAAATAATAATCTTTTTACAATAATAATAAATTGTTTTTTTTCATCATAATTTTCATCTAAGACATAATCAGATGGTAAAAAATCAGTTTTTAACACATATAAATTAGAACGATTATCTCCTTTATTACTATGTAATGCATAGCCAAAACCATCTATTTGGATTAAGTAAATATAAAAATCCTCATAGATTTCAATTTCAACTTTCTTTAATTCTTTAGGTATAGATAGACAATCTAAATTTTTAACTATCATATTAAAATCACAAAAAACACTTTTTTTTATATTTTCATTACTTGCTTTATATGTAAATTTAAAATTTTACTTAATAATTATTAAAAATTATTTATTAATTAAAATTATATCTTTAACTTATATAAAACATCCTATTAATAATTATTAAGATAAATTAAAAAAAGTTTAAGTTTTATTTTATTATATATTCATATGAAATTGTAAAAGAATAAAAAATTAGAAAAAATTTTTAAAGTTTAGAAGGACATTTTATGTAATATACTATATAAAACCTTACAAAAAAAATTAAAAAAAGTGAAATTTAATTAAAAATTTAATGAAGTGTGGATATTATAATATTTACAGGATTATCAGATTTTTGAACACTCCAATCCAAATCATTAGACATTAAAGCAGTTATAGTTAATTGTTTACCCTCTTTAACAACATAATACTTATATTGATCTTTATAAAAACTCAAAGGAGCACTATAATGCTCTTCAGTTACACTTAAACCATTAATATAAACATTTCTTTGACCTACTAAAAGATACCCAGTAATAGCTTGATAATCTTGCTGATTATCCACACCAGGTATTATTCCTATAGAAGTTAACTCTTTAAAATTATTCATTAAGAGCATATCATTATTACTATTTTCTTCATCAACTTCATAACCAAAAGGTAAATTAAATTTCCCTTCAGATCCTAAATCAACTGTTTGATTTAATGCCGTATAATAAATAATTGCACCCATACTAGCTAAAACTATTACAGTAATAATTAAAATAATGCTTAAATT
The DNA here is from genome assembly GCF_002508845.1 of Methanobrevibacter sp. UBA417. Lineage (NCBI taxonomy): Archaea > Methanobacteriati > Methanobacteriota > Methanobacteria > Methanobacteriales > Methanobacteriaceae > Methanobrevibacter > Methanobrevibacter sp. UBA417. Next base: position 79,502 of record NZ_DAZC01000017.1, on the reverse strand, counting down.
TTTTAAACGTAATTTATCATTTGGATTTAATGAATGATACTTAGTAGTTAATCCTTTAAAACTTAAGTTCTTTTCTGATTCAAGATTTTCTAAAGGTTTTCCACAATATTTACAAAATTTATCCTTCTTTGGTATTTCTTCTCCACAATTTGGACAATAAAGTTTCAAAAAATTAAGCCCCCATATTAATTATTTTATTATGAAGTTCTGGGAAAATTTCTTTTAATTTAAATCCAATAAAACTAAAAACAACACTTAATACTACTGAATAAGCTAAATCTGTTAAAAATTGGAGGTAGATAAAATACATTGTAGCAGGCATTGAACTTAAAAAATTCATAAGAAGATTATAATCTATAATTACTAATGATAAAATTGAAAGAATTAAACTGTAAATTAATAAGTCAACTAAGTTATTATTAATACTTAAATATCCAAGGATTAAAGCCCCAATTATTACGGGATAAATGTTTTGTGAAACTAAACCTATTATACTATTTATTATTAATCCTATGAGAATTGGATAATATTTTTTATAGTTTTCATCTGAATTTTCTACTTTAACTTCCTGTTTTGAGTTTATCTTTTCTATTTGACTTCCACATTTTTCACAATAAATTGCACCTTTTCTTAATTTCCCTCCACATTTAGGACAAAAAAGGATCGGTGGTATTTTCTTAGCTTGTGATAGTTTACATCCACATTCTGTACAGTATTCCATTTTATTTTCATATTCTTGACTACATTTTGGACAAATCTTTGACAAGTCCTAGCAACCCCTTTTATTCTTTTAAAAAATATTTAATTTATAATAGTTAATCTATTGAGTGTTAATATTTAAATTCACCTATTATTTGTTCATATATTATGGAACAATACTGATTTTTAGATTATTTAAAAATAGGGATTCATAAAATTTTTTTTTAGAAAAAATATATATAAATAAAAGACCATATTCATTATTACCAGGTGCCTGTTTATATGTAAATTTTTTTTAGGACTCTTAAAAAAAAATATAAGTAAATTAAGCCTGAAAAATAAGAAAAACATATGTTAAAGTAGGATTTAATAAAAAGAGAGAAAAAATTTTTAGTAAATATTAGTATTTACTAAATAATGGGGTGTGCTCTCTTTTTTTCCACACCTACTCTATTTTTTCATGATTTTGAAATATTTAATTATAAAAATATTAAGATTTTAGGTGCTAATAATTTAGATTTTTTTTGAATTTTTGTTTTTATTTATTTTCATAAAAAAAAGTGATAGTTAGTTAATTTGCGAATAAATCAAGTTTTTCTAAAAGAGCTATAAAGGTTTAAATCCAAAAACAAAAAGTTTAGAACTAATTCATGATGAAAATAAATACCTTTATATACTATAAAATATTTATAGATTAACTAGAATAGCATGTGTTAACACATATCACCCCCTTTAACATATGTTTTTAAAAAATATTTTAAACCTTTTTTTAAAGCACATGCTATTCAATACTTTTTAATAATACAATTTAACTAATTTTACTAAGTCTTTTTTTAATATAAAACATTTTTTTCTAAATTAAACTTTAGATATAAATTTAGGTATTTTTATTAATTTTAATAAAACTTAAGATATTTAATAGGTAGATGCTAATTAAGTATAAACTTTAACTAGAAAAAATAGCATACAACTAATTTTATTAATTTAACCCTAAATTAAAATAAATAATAATAGTTTAACTACCATTTTAATTAAATGAGATTTTAATTTAGATGTGATGAAAAATAAAAGAAAAATAGATTAATTAGGGGAAAATCCTAAAAAAATGAAATTAAACACTAACACTAATAGTATTAGAAACATTAGAAGATTCATACTGACTAGTACCCTCATAAGTACAAAAAACTTTATACTCTCCAGGATAAAGATTAATTTCTAAGTGATACTCACCATTAACATCAGTACTAACAAAATAAACCTTACTCAAACCAGTACACGGATTAGTAAGATTCAAACTAACATGCTGACCAATAATAGGACTACCACTAGAATTTAAAAGTTTACCAGTGAAATTAGCCCCAGCACCATAAATTTCTTGGAATTTATTATCAGTCAAAATAGTACTGTTAAGATTAAGACTTGGATCTATAATAAAAATACTTACAATTGAAGTACTTAAATTATCATAACTTGCAAAACCAGTGTATAATCCAGGATAAAGATTAATTTCTAAGTGATACTCACCATTAACATCAGTACTAACAAAATAAACCTTACTCAAACCAGTACATGGATTAGTAAGATTCAAACTAATATGCTGACCAATAATAGGACTACCATCAGTACTTAAAAGTTTTCCTGTAAGATTTCCAATCACACCATAAACTGCAGTGTAGTTATTAATAGTTAAAGTTCTAGGGTTAAAATTTAAACTTAATGTTTGATTATCCACAAAAACTTTTATAAAAGTATTATTAGTCACAGTTTCATTAGGTAAATATTTACTTGTAAATTCTTTCATAAAACTAAAATTCTCTGGATCTACCTTACCATTATTTGTAATAAAGAAAGCTTGCCTAAAAGGCAGTTTAATATTTTCTGGAAGAGAAAAATAAGAATTATTCAAATTATCATATACAGTATTTAAACTTAATACTAAATTATAATCCACATTCTTTAAGGATAATATAATCCAATTATCTGGAGTGAAAGAAGACTTACCCTGATTTATAGGGTTAGATGGATTTAAACTTATTAAAGTAGAATTATTGAAAGCCTGATTATTACCCCACCAATTATAATTAGCATTTAAATCATCTTTAGAATTAACATAAATAGTATACTGATTTTCTAAATTATTATTTAAAAATACATTTCCATTTAAAGTACATGTTTTAAGAGCATAAACAGATCCAGTATTATTAATAAAACTTGAAAATTCACAATCCACTTTAATTGTATTATAAATCGCACCACTAGAAAATAAAGCTTTATTAGATGTGAAACTTGTATTTTTAACATTTAATTTATCAACAGCATAAATAGCTCCACCTAAAGTTTCTGCATAATTACCTGTGAAACTAGAGTTAATTATTTCACCACTAATAATATTTATTCCCCCACCAGAAACTGCAGAATTATTAATAAAATTAGAGTTAATTATTTCTACATTTGCTAAATTAGTAAATATAGCCCCTCCAGCTTCTCCAGCATTATTACTTGTGAAATTACAATTTATAATCTTAAGATTTGTATTAAGAGTATATATTCCTCCACCTTTAATTTTTGCAGAATTATCAATAAAACTACAATTTATAAAACTTATTGAATTATCTGGTGAAGTATTATCTAAATAAACAGCACCACCATAATCATTTGCATGATTACCTATAAATTCACAATTAATAAACATTACATTAGAATTAGAAGAAACATACACAGCATTTTCACTATTTTTAAAAGTTAAATTATTAAATATTATATTACTACCAGAACTAACATTAAAAATCAATTGACCCTCATTGTTAGCATCTATTTTACAATTCTCACCAATGACTTGATGACTACCATTTAAAATTATACCATGATATAAATTAGAATCATTATTTAATTGGCAAGTATAATTATTTTTCAAATTTACAGTATAATTACCCATACTTAGAGTTTGATTTAAATCATTAAATGATTGATTAACATTACTTACCTGATTTGAACCATTATTTGTAATATTTTTCGCAGAAATAGTGGTTAAATTACATAAAAGACAAATAAATAATAGTAGAATTAAGATTTTTTTCATTTTTTTAGTCATTTTAAAATTATACTCCTCATTTTAATTATTATGAAAAAAAATAAACACTAATCTTAAATTATGTATTTAATAATTAAATAATTTTATATAAAAAAAAGGGGTAAGTAAAATGGAAAGAATTAGTTTAAAAAAAAAAGAAGAAGTGAGAATTATTTAATATTTATCCATTTTCTCTTCATCAGGTTTGAATATAATATTTACTAAAACACCATGATTAGAAGAATAAATATTTACAACACCATTTAACTGACTAGCCATTTCTTTAACAATTTTAATACCCATATGTTCATCAATATCATTATTAGGGAATCCAACACCATTATCTTTGATTTCAAAGTAATATTCATTAAGATTTTCTTTGTTTTTTCTAAGTTTAATTTTAATTAATCCTTCTTTACCATTAGGAAATGCATATTTAACACAATTAGTTAATAATTCATTTAAAATTAAACCTAAAGAAATAGTAGTTCCAATACTGAAATTAGAATTTAAAATATCCTTATCAAAACTTATATTATCATTTTTACTGAAATTTTTACATACTTCTTTAATTAATTCATCAACATATTTTATAACATTTACTTGTGAAAAATCAAGGTTTTGATATAATTTTTCATGAACTAAAGCCATAGTGTTAATACGTTGTTGAGATTCTAAAATTGCCTCTTTAATTTCATCATTTTGGGATTCATGAGATTGAATATTTAATAAACTTAAAATTATTTGCATATTATTTTTAACACGATCATGAACTTCTCCAAGTAATATATTCTTATCATCTAATGCTGCACTAAGAGTGGAACCTTCTTGTGAAGATACATCAATTAAAGTAAAAATCATACCCTTAAAAGTACCATCCACAATTATTGGTGTTATCCACCCACTAATATAACGTACACCTGCATAGTGCATAATCTCTTTATATTCAATGAATATAGGTTTTTTACTAGATTTAGCTTCAGCATATTCATCAAATAATATGCTGAAATACCATTGACCATCAAAAAATGGAGTGTTTGTTAATATTTTTTCATTTAATCCAAAATAACTACTGAATGCTTTATTAATATAAATTATATTATCCTTACTATCAGTTGCAAGTACTCCACCACTCATATTCTGAATTAAAGATTCATAAAATTCACGATTTTTCTCATTTTCATCAAAAGCTAAAACATTTTCTAAATCATAACGTTCTACTCTCCAACTATAAAAAATAAGCATGATTAAAATAATTAACATTGCAAGAGTTGCAACTACTATATAAGGATCAACTAATAGTGTAGGGGTGAAATAATACATTATTATTGCTACGGGGATGAAAAAAATTAAGGGCACAGCAAATATACCATAACGTATAAATTGACTTCCTGGAGTATCTAAATAGAAAATCCAAATAAAACCACAATAAGGATTTGCATTAAAAAGCAATCCTGATAATATTACTTTAAAAACTGCAAAGTTTAATATTATACTCCAATTAGGATTTGGAAATGCTAAACAGTTTAAAATACCAATGGCTGCTACTGCAATATTAATAAGGGGTAAAAATTGTGATAAACCTAACCATTTCCGGTTAACTATACATATTAACATTATAGAGTATATTATGAAATAATAAGCTAAAAATAATGCATTATTAGTTACACTATATAAAAAATAATTAATACCAACAATATTATAATAGGAGAATATTGCTAATACTCCAACAAAACCAACAAAGAGAGATAATATGTTGTTTAAAACTCTTAATTTTGTCCCAAATTTTTGATCTAGGAGAAAAACTAAACAAATTATTGCATATATTAAAGGGTTATGTGCAATGTTTCCAATAAAATTAGGACCTATAATGTCTGTTATGAAACTAGTATCGAATATAAATATTAATATAGAGAATATTAAGATTAATATTGCACCATAATTTATAAACTTATGAGCTTTATCTATTATTGTTGAATCCATATTTTTTATAATAGTTGCTCTTTTTTCTTTAGTAACCATTTCACTTAAATCCATATTAATTTTTTTTTAATTAAAAAAAGGGGAATATGAAAAACTTATTATATTTAATGTTTTTTTTAATTAGTATAAATGATTTACTATTTATTAATAGTTAATATAGAAATTAGTTGATTTAAAAAGAGATTGTTCGAAAGAATTGAAAATAAAATATTTAATTATTAAAAATAGCCTGTTTAAAAGAATTAAAAAGAAAATGTATAAAAAAAATTAGATTGTTTAAAACTTAATATGTTTATTCATCTTTAACTACGACAGATCCGTTTGGACATACATCCATACAGATTTCGCATAAAGTACATTCTTCAGGGTGTTGAATGATTATTTCACCATCACCCATAACAAAGTTTTCTACAGGGCAAATATCTACACATTCACCACAATCAACATTTTCACATTTATCTTTATCTATTGTTATTGTAACCATATTTTTTAACCTCCAAACAATTATTTTTCTTATGATTTTATATTATTAAAAATTTACTTTTATATTTTATTATTTAAAAAATTTTTTGTCAAAAAAATAGTTTTTAAGGTTAAAATTAATTTAAAAAAAAATGTATAAAAAGAATTTATTTATTCATCTGGTTCGACTTTTATTGCAGCATTTGGGCAAATATCTACACAGACATCACATTGATCGCATAAATCTGGGTGTTGGATTTCTATTTCTCCTTCTCCCATTTTAAAGCATTCTTCTGGGCACATATCTACACAGTCTCCACAATCTACATTATCACATTTTTCTTTATCTATTGTTATTTTTGACATTGCATTTTTCTCCTTTTAAATAATTTTTTTATATTTTTAATAATATAGTTTAATAAATTTTTATTTTTAGATAGTTTGAATTTTTTTCTATCTTTTGATTGATATATTAAAGTATATTATTATTTAATTGTAATGATTTTATTGTTTATAAACCTTTTTTATTATGTTTATGTTTTTCATGATTTTTAGAATTTTTATTTAGAAAGCTTTATATATGAGCATAAGGATATATAAAAAACGATGTGAATTAAATTTTACATCGTTGATGAAATTATAAAAAAAATAAAATTTTTAAAAAAAACATTATTTTTCATAACTAAAAAAAATATAATCTCCAAATATATTTTGATAGAAAAAAAATTAAAAATCTACACATAATTTCGTTAACTTAAAAAAAAATAAACACAAATAAGTGGGACATAAAAAAATTATTAAAAGTTTAAAACAAAATGGGAAATCGCCTTGAAAGAAAATATATTATCATTCCTTTAATTATATTTAAAAAAAATAATATTTAAAAAAAATTTTAAACTTTTATAATTTTACCCTTCTATTTTCCACTTAAAAAATAAAAACCCCTTCTTTTTAATTACCTCTTATTTTTTAAAACATCCTTCAACACAACTAATTCATCACGAATTAAAGCAGCTCTTTCAAAGTCCAAATCACCTGCAGAATCAGTCATATCAGACTCTAAATCCTTAATCAATGCACGTAAATCATCCTTAGGCATATTACTAATATCCCCTTTAGACTTATCTAATTTACTAATATCCTGTTTACGCTCCTTAAGAGTACGATAAGTACTAGTAGGAGTAATATTATGCTTCTCATTAAAAGCCAATTGAAGCTTACGTCTATCCCCTGTAATTTTAACAGAATTTTTAACAGAATCAGTCATAACATCAGCATACATAATCACCTGACCATTAACATTACGAGCCGCACGACCAATAGTCTGAATAAGACTAGTTTCACTACGAAGGAAACCCTCTTTATCAGCATCCAAAATAGCAACAAGACTAACTTCAGGTAAATCTAAACCCTCTCTTAAAAGGTTAACACCAACAAGACAATCAAACTCACCACGTCTTAAATCATCAATAATCTCAATACGTTCCAAAGTATCAATTTCAGAATGTAAATATCTAACCTTAATACCAATCTTAGCATAATAATCAGTTAAATCCTCAGACATACGCTTAGTTAAAGTAGTAACAAGCACCCGCTCATCCCTATCAGCACGTTTACGAACCTCACCAAGTAAATCCTCAACTTGACCTTCAATAGGACGAATAATAACTTCAGGATCCACTAAACCGGTAGGGCGAATAATTTGCTTAACAACATTTTGACTACGACTTAACTCATACTCACCAGGAGTAGCACTCATATAAATAACCTGATCCACAGTAGCTTCAAATTCATCAAAACGGAACGGACGGTTTTCCTTAGCACTTGGTAATCTGAAACCATGACGAACCAAAGTCTCCTTACGAGAACGATCCCCATTATACATACCACGAATTTGAGGAACAGTAACATGAGATTCATCAATAATAGTTAAAAAATCATCAGGGAAATATTTAAGCAAAGTATAAGGCTTCTCACCCCACTTACGACCAGACAAATGAAGACTGTAATTTTCAATACCTGGACAATAACCCATTTCCTGCAACATTTCAATATCAAAACGAGTTCTTTGCTCTAATCTTTGAGCCTCAACAAGCTTATTCTCTAACTTCAACTCGTTTAAACGATCATCCAATTCCTCTTGAATATTACGAATAGAAGCATCCATACGATCTGCACCAACAACAAAATGCTTAGCAGGATAAATCATATACCTTTGCAAATTCTCAGACTTCTTATTAGTAACTTTATTAAAAAGACTTATAGATTCAACCTCATCACCAAACAATTCAATACGAACAGGTGGAGTACCATGAACAGGATTAATATCAATCACATCCCCACGAACACGGAATTGACCCCGTTCAAAAAGAATATCATTACGTTCATACTGCATGAAAATTAATCTACGAATAATATCCTTACGATCAAAAGTATCCCCTACATTAATCTTTAAAGCAAACTCACCATAATCTTCAGGTGAACCAATACCATAAATACAACTCACACTACTAACAACTATAACATCATCACGTGAAAGAAGAGATTGAGTTGCAGAGTGTCGCATAATATCAATTTCCTCATTAATACTAGCTTCTTTATCAATAAAAGTATCACTACTAGGCACATATGCTTCAGGCTGATAATAATCATAATAACTAACAAAGTACTCTACAGCATTATCTGGGAAAAAACTTTTTAACTCTTCATATAATTGAGCAGCAAGTGTTTTATTATGAGAAATAACAAGAGTAGGTTTCTGAACACGTTCAATAACATTAGCCATAGTGAAAGTTTTACCAGAACCTGTAACTCCTAATAATGTTTGTTCATGCATCCCTTTATTCACACCATTAACTAGTGAATTTATAGCTTGAGGTTGATCACCTAAAGGTTTATACTTTGAATTTAATTTGAAACTTTTTTGAAACTCATCATTCATAAGATTAAGACCCTTTTTTTTATAATAAAAAAAAATTAATTTATTTAATACTAAAAAATACTTTTATTGATTTTTACTTATATATAATATGTATTATAAAAATAATTTTAAAACCAAAAAAATTAATTATTTTTTTATTAAAATAAACTTGGAGGATTAATACTTTGAAACATATAAACGAAATAAAAGAAAAATTAAAAGAATTAAAAGAAGAGGAAGAAGAATTAGAAGACATGTTATCTTACATTACAACTGGACATGAAGAACTTAAAACACAATTAAAAATAGATAAAGTCCAAATAAACGCAATAGAAGAAGTATTAACTAAATATAAATTAGATCCTGATATTGTAGCATACCTCCTAAATGTAGAAACCACAATAAGAGATTTAAAAGAAAAAAGAAAAACTGCTTCAACAGAAGACCATTCCACTGAATTAAACCAACCAGATATGAATAATATTGATATTATAAATGAAACAATTTGGAAATTAGAACAAGAAAAAGATATACTTGAATGGGTAATGAGATCCAAATAAAATAAAAAATTATAATCTAAATTAAAATTTATGTCAACTAAAGTTAAATCAGCAGATGAACTTCCAACTAAACCTGGAATATACATCATGAAAAATGCTGATGAAAAAATAATATACATTGGAAAAGCAAAAAACCTTAAAAATAGGGTGAAATCCTATTTTAAAGAAAAAAAGGACAGACCTAAAACTACAGTTTTAATGAGTCACTTTCACAGTTTAGAGTATATTATAACCAATAGTGAAAAAGAAGCCCTAATCTTAGAAGCTAATTTAATAAAAAAACACCGACCAAAATATAATATACGCTTAAAAGATGATAAAAGATACCCATATGCAAAATTAACCAATGAAGATTTCCCCCGTTTAGTTTTAACTCGCCATATTGGAAAAACAGGAACATATTACGGACCATTTACAGATGTTAGAAGTGTTAATGAAACAGTTAAACTATTAAAATCATTATTCAAAATAAGAACCTGTAAAAGAATGGATGGACCCTGCTTAAATTCCCAAATAAACTTATGTAATGCACCATGTGCCGGTAAAATAAGTAAAGAAGAATACAATGAAAATATAAGTAAAATAGACTTATTCTTCCAAGGAAAATACAATAAAATCCTAAAAACTTTAGAAGACGAAATGAAACAAGCAAGCCAAAATCAAGAATTTGAAAAAGCAGCAGTACTTAGAGACCAAATAAACAGTATACATGAAGTAATTGAAAAACAATTCGTAGAATTCATGGATGAAACAGATCAAGACATAATAGCAACCAGCCTTAAAGAAAATGCAACAATAGTTGTAGTAATGAGCATTAGAAACGGGAACATCATAGGAAGAGACGACTTCATAATGACAACCACAGAAGAAGACAGATCCGATGATATAATAAGTGCATTCATAAAACAATACTATGGAATAAACCGACATGTTCCAAAAGAAATATTAATTGAAGAAAACATTCCAGATAAAAAATTAATAGAAGACTGGTTAACAGATATTCGTGGAAATAAAGTCCATATTCACATCCCACAAAAAGGCACTAAATTAAGATTAGTCCGTATGGCAAGAAAAAATGCTGATATTATAAAAAATCAAAAAGAAAAAATGGATAATAGCTTAATAGAAGTGAAAAAATATTTAAAACTAGAAAAACTACCATTAGTAATTGAAGGATACGATATAAGTAATATTTCAGGAAAACTTGCAGTAGGAAGTAAAGTAAGCTTCTTAAACGGAAAACCTAACAAAAAACAATATAGAATTTTTAAAATGCAAACCCCCGGTCCAGATGATTATGGGATGATGAAAGAATTATTAACAAGAAGACTTAAAAAAATAGCTGAATACTATAATCAAGAAGAAAAAGAAAGAATACCTTTAGAACCTGGAAGCATGCCAGATTTAATCTTAATAGATGGAGGTAAAGGACAATTACACGTAGCTTATGAAGTACTTGAGAAATATAATTTAACATTCATACCAATTATTGGCTTAGCAAAAGAATTCGAAGAAATCTTCATACCAAAATCTAACCTACCTATTAGAATTCCTGAAAACAATGAAGGATTACACCTACTCCAAAGAGTAAGAGATGAAGCACACCGTTTTGGTGTTACACATCATAGAAATTTACGTAGCAAAAAGATTACAGAATCTTCCTTAGATAATATTCCAGGAATAGGTAAAAAAAGAAAAATTAGCTTGCTTAAAAATTTAGGAAGTATAGATGAAATTAAAAATGCTAGTGTAGAAGAATTAGCTAAAATAGATTTAATAAATCAAAATCTTGCAGAAACAATTTATAAACATTTCCACCAATAAAAAAAAATCTTTATTCTAATAAAAATTCAATCATATAAGCAGTACCTGGACGATCTAAACGAGTAATACTACCATTTATTTGATTAACTAAACCTCTCACAACTGTTAAACCTAAACTAGTAGAATGTTCAGCATCTAAATCTTTTGGAGCACCTACACCATTATCTGCTAAAATTAAAGTAACCTTATTAGAAGCAAGATGAAGAATAATACTAAGTTCCCCCTCCTCACCATTAGGGAAAGCATATTTAATCACATTAATAACCATTTCATTAATTATTAAACCTAAAGGAATAGCAGTATCCATACTTAATTCTAAATCTTCCAATAAATAATTAAGATTAATATTTTCAACACCATATAAATCAAACAAGTAATCTACTTCAGTTTCAATATACTCTTTTATATTTACATGTGCTAAATCAGAAGACCTATAAATTTTTTCATGCATTAAAACCATAGCATTAATACGATTTTTAGCAGATTCCAAAACCTTATCAGATTCATTAGGATTATAACGAGAATCTAAATTAATTAAACTAAGCATAATCTGAAGATTATTCTTCACTCTATGATGAACCTCTTTTAAAAGCATATTCTTCTCATCAACAAGTTTATTCAATTCCTTATTAATCACATCTAAATTCTCTTCAAAAATAAAAGATGTTGTAATATCAATTAAATTAATTTGTGCAGCAACACGATTCAAATAAGTTACAGGGAAAATAATAGATTTAATATAAACCTTCTCACCTTTTGCATTTAAAAAGCAACGCTCATCTTCATGATAATAGATTTCTCTATCTAAAATTTTTTGTAATATCTTTTTACGCTCAGATAATGACATGTTTAAAGAATTTTTAGTAGAAAAATTATACAATTTACCTAAAATATCCTCTTTTTTAAAACCAAACAATTCCAGGTAAGCTTCATTTACTTTTACAACCACACCTTCCTGAATAATAATTAAAGGTGTTGCAGATTCATGAAAAATATTTTCAATTCTTTTCATATAATGAAAATCTGAAATAGCATCAACCATTTGCACCAAATAATCTTTATATTTAGATAAACGATAATTAGCATCAAATAATAAATCCTCATTAGAAAATAGTATTAATTTAAAATTATTCATCCTATTTAAATTATAAGAATTATCATATATGTCAAAAAGAGTCCTAATTCCCTAAATTTTGGGAAAATAAATTTTAAAGGTTTATTAAGGATTTGATTAGTGTTTAAAAATCCTAAACTAATAAAAAAACGAAAACTAATATCAGAAAGATAAGAAAAAATATAATCTTCCCCCTTATTTAAGGTTTAAAAACATCAACACCATACTTTAATGAAGTGATAAGATCAGTAAAGTCATTTAGAGATGAATCCAATTCACAATTAAGATTACTTGTTTCAACATAAAATTCATCTAAAGTAAAAGTTACAAAATTTATTATATGGTTTTTATAATCAGTCAAAGCTATTAAATATGAATCTTCACCATAATTTGCAAACTTTTCACAATACTTCCTCTTAAAAGAAATCTTCAAATATATGATTAATACTTCCGATTGTTTTCAATTTTTACAAACCCATTATCAAATTTTTATTATAAATTCATAAATATAATAATAACTTATTATAATTCCATTTATTTATAATTACTTCATTTAAAATTCAAATATAAGATAAATTTTTATAAATAAAAAAAACATAAATTATAATATTATGATTCCTAAAAATCATCCAAGATATGAATCCCTCGTTTTAAGAGATAAAATTAAAAATGCATTTAAAGAAGGTTACCTTGCTGATTCAGGTATGATAGCTCATGGAAGAGGAGAAACATTCGATTACCTTTTAGGTGAAAAAACTTGTCCTCCTGCAAAGGAAGCTATGAAAGTTGCAGTATGTAAATTATTACTTGCAAAAAACCCTGTACTCTCAGTTAATGGTAATACAACTGCATTAGTTATAGATGAAATAATTGAATTAGCTACCCAATTAGAATGTAAAATCGAGCTTAACTTATTCTATCGTAGCGAAGAACGTGTTCAAATTATAAAGAAAATGTTTAAAGAACATGGATGGGAGGATATTCTAGGAACTGATACAAGTGAATTATTAAATATTGATGGAATAACAAATCCCCGTTCAACTGCTTCACCTAAAGGTATTTACACTTCTGATGTGGTTTTAGTCCCATTAGAAGATGGTGATCGTGCAGAAATACTTGTTGAACATGGGAAAGAAATCATTACTATAGATTTAAATCCATTATCACGAACCGCACAAATGAGTACAGTTACAATTGTGGATAATATTGTACGAGCAATTCCTTATATGACAAAACTAGCTAGAGAATATAAAAATTATGAAACTAAAGATTTAGAAAAAATTATTAAAGATTTTAATAATAAAGAAAACTTAGAAAAATCATTAAATGAATTTAAAATAAAAAAATTATAAAAAAATTATTAAATGTGTGATATAAATGAAAGTAATTGGAATCTCAGGACTACCTGGCTCAGGAAAAAGTTTCATTTCAAAATATTCTATAGAAAAAGGTTACCTTGTAACAAATATGGGTGATGTGATACGAGAAGAAGCAAAAAAACGGGGCGAAGATACAGGAACAACAGCAACTAATCTTAGATTAGAGCATGGACAATACGTTGTAGCAAAATTCACAATAAACAAGGTTAAAGAATTAATAGAAACATGCCCAGATAAAGAAAATTTAGTAATTGTTGAAGGAATAAGAAGCCCATTTGAAGTAGAACTATTTAAAGACGCATTCCCAGATTTCACCTTAATATCAGTCTTTGCAAGCCCCTTAACACGATTCACACGTATAAGTAAAAGAGGACGTGGAGATGATACACAAGACATTAATAGTTTCAGATTACGTGATAAAAGAGAATTAGAATTCGGAATAGGTAATGTGATTGCAACAAGTGATTATATCATAGTAAACGAAACAACATTTGAAGAATACAATAATAAAATAGATACATTCTTTGATAAAATCTTAAATCATGAAACAATCTACTTACAATAAAAAAATACTTACTTTTTTTTAATTTAACTTTTTACGATCCACAGTCTTAATAGTGTTATCAATTTCATTAAAAACCTCTTCAACACTATTATCTGCAGGAATAACATTCCAATTATAAATCACATTAGATATTTTTTGACGTGTTTCATGTAAACTATCATAATTTTCAAACATTTCAGTTTCCTCTCCTCTTGAATCCATACGTTTTAAAGATTCATTAGGAGAAACATCTAAAAAGAACATATAATCACTAGTAGGTAAAATAACACAAACAATTTTATAAATAAACACACCAATAAGACCTGGAAGATAAGAAACAGCTAAAGTGTAACGAGTGAAAATAACAGTCTCAGCAGTACCATAATACTTAATAAGAGAATGAATCACATCTAAACCATAAAAAACTGTAGCTTTTAACTTATTTAATTCCCCTCGACCAAGTAATGCTTCTTTACTCTTTCGACCATAAACCGTATCCTTTGAAGGATGAGAACGTAAAACACAAGATCCCTTTTTACTATACTTTTTATAAAGTAAATGTGATTGAGTATCCTTACCAGACCCATCTAATCCATCCACAACTATAAATCTCATCTAAAAAAACACACCCTAAAAAAATTCACTCTTCATAATAATACAGTTAATAAGTAATAAAGGATTCCTGTAGATAATGGAACCATAATATTATCTAAACCTTTAGGACTTATACTTTCAACAAATGTTGCAACCAATCCGATAAAGATTAAATTAAACACATTAAAACTTGGAACATTAGCTCCTACAAGTAAATAAAATCCAACAATAACTAAACTTGACACCATAATAGCACAAAACATTCCCACAGATCCTTCAAGTGTTTTATCATCACCTGTGAGATTATAAATATGCTTACCATACATTCCACCTATAACACTAGCAAAACCATCACCATAAGACATAGCACCAATACTTAAAGCAACAATACCAAGATTATTAGGGAATAAAATTAAAAGAATTGTCCAAATAAAAGCATAATAAAATAATCCAAGATTATGACCAGAATGAGTTGTTCCACTGTCCATAATTTGAATTGGAGAATAATCTGTCATTAAAAACAATACTATTGCAATAGGTAAAGTAACAAAAATTGCCATTACTAGATTACTACTATAAAATGGCATTATAAAAATTAAATTACCCATCATTATATGTAAAAACTTTCGTGAAAAAACAGATTCACTGTTAAAAACTTTCTCTGAAATGAGAAATACGATTCCTACATAAACAAATGTGATTATCCATAAAAATATATCATACATATAGTTAAATTTATTATTTAATGTAGTATTTAAAAATTTATAAAAAAAGAATTGAATAAAATTTATTTATCTTCAAGCTCAGCATCAATTATATTATAAGTCCCATTATCAACATGCCAATCATTTACAGCTTCTAAAATTTTAATTCTCTTTTTAAAAATTGGACCATCTAAGACAAATGTTTCAGCTTCCCCACCTTCAAATGCTAAATTAATCCTACAATCTTCATTAATTTTTTTTAAATCCTCTAAAACTTCAGGTGTGATGTGTTTTCCAAGCCAGGATTCATTTAAACCATAAGCAAATACTCCACAAATTATAACATCAAATCCTTCACTTATAACCAGATTCATATATTCTTCAGGATCCATATGCCAATAAGGACTAATACAATCTAAACCAACTTCACTAGTTAATTTATCTATCCTAGATTTTTGGTATTGGCTGAATAACGCTCCAGTATAAACAGCTTCCACTCCAAGGTTTTTAAGTTTAATTAATTCATTTTTTAAATCAACTAACTCTTCTTCTTTAACTCCTGAACTTTTACCTTGAATAAGGGGTATTCCTACAGCTTCACTAATAAGACTTGTTAAATCAATATTGGGAACATGGAACATGTAAGATTCTGGATTTTTACTTTTCATACTAAGTAAATATAATACTTCATCTCCCTGTTTCAATGAATAATTTAAGGCCATTGTACTATCTTTTCCACCACTAAATAATATTGCAGATTTCATAAAAAACATTAATCCTATTAAATTCTTAATTAATAATATTATTTTAGATAAGATAGTATAAAAATTTTTTATAAAGAAAATAGATTTTAATCTAAAACTAGAAAGATGTTTTGGAGAAAAAATATATCCCATAAAAAAAAGTTTAAGAATAAATACAAGAAAATATTAATTAAATTTAAAAAAAAAGTTCTAAAAATGAGGATTATAGGTCATCCTCAAAAAAAATAGAAATTAAAAAAATATTAACGCCACTTAATATTACCTAAAAATCTTCTAATTGAATCAACATAAACTCCCAGAATGGTTACAAATCCACTAAGAATTGCGCAAAAGAGTACTACTACTGTAGATGAAGGCATATTATTTTGAGCATTAACTATTGAATCATGGACAGGACCATTAACATCACTTACAACAATATCATTTTTAGCTAATTCATTTGTAATATGTTGCACACTACCAGCTTGAGCATCAACTTGTAATTCAATTACAGCATAACTATAAGAAACACCATAATCAGAGAATAATCTTTCTTTTAAAGTTTTAAGATTATGTGTAAGATTATTATTAGTGAAATTTACATTAATTATGCCTGCTTTATTATCAAAACTCCAATTACTTAAATTAGCATTCATATACATAATATTTTTATCTAAACTAGCCGAAGTATTGTCCGAGAAAGGTTGAGTGTGAATTAAAATTCCTTTACTTGAAACATTATTCACTCCATCCATTTGTTCAATATTAGATTTTACTTGATTAATATTTGCTGAAGATGGAAGTTCAATTGTCATTATTTCATGACCACCATCAACAATTTGTGTTAAAGTTCCTACTGCTTGAGGATAACCTTGCAAGGTTGGTGTGATGAAAAAAGCTCCACCAACAACTCCCAAAATCACTCCTATAATAATCACTAATCCTATTTCTTTTTTCTTAATTAATGGAGTTAACATTCCCATTGAAAAACTAAAAATCAAAATTACAATAAATAATATGATTAGTATAGCTGCTGTTATAATATCCATAATAATTTATCCCAAAAAATATTTTTATTAATATTAATTAAATTGTTTTAAAAAAATTCATACTGAATATGTTATTATATTTCAGTACAAGTTTATTACTAATAATTATTAATACAAGTAGTTTATAAAGTTTATCCATATTAGAACAAAATATATTGGAAAAAAAGTGAAAAATCAAGACATATAATAAGAAAAATAAGATAAAAATGAATAAAAAAAAATTATTTTAAAATTTAATTTTGACGATAATTATTTGCAGCATCAACAAATGAAACAAATAAAGGATGAGGTCTATTAGGTCTAGATTTAAATTCTGGATGGAATTGACAACCAACAAACCATGGATGATCTTTAACTTCTATAATTTCAACAAGGAAATCATCAGGAGTAGTACCAGAAATAGTCACACCTAAACTTTCTAATTTATCCCTATAATCATTATTAAATTCAAATCTATGACGATGTCTTTCTTTAACTTCAGGAACATTATAAGCTTCAGAAGTTTTAGTATCTGGAACTAATTTACAATCATATTGACCTAAACGCATAGTTCCACCCATATTCTTAACTTTCTTTTGCTCTTCCATCATATCTATAACAGGATAAGGTGTTTCAGCATCAAATTCAGTACTATTAGCATCAGTTAAACCATTTCGACGAGCAATCTCAATAATCATACATTGCATTCCAAGACAAATACCAAAAATAGGCACATTATTATCTAATGCATAATCAACAGCTTCAAGTTTACCTTTAAGACCACGTTCACCAAATCCACCTGGAACAAGAATACCATCTAAATGTTTTAACTCATTTTTATTTAACTCATCAACATCACTAGAGAAGTATTCAATATTCATTTTAACACCTACTTCAGCAGCTGCATGATGTAATGATTCACGAATACTAATATATGCATCTTCATATTCAACATATTTACCTACAATACCAATAGTAACAACAGGACTTCGAATTTTTAATTTATCCACAACTTCAGCCCATTCATTAAGTTTATTAGGATTAGTGTCTATTCCAAGATTTAAACGATTATTTATAAAGTTCCCAACATCAAAATTATTTAAAACTAATGGAACTTCATAAATACTATCAGCATCAGGTGTATGAACTACTGCATCATATCCCACATCACAGAAATGTGCAATTTTCATACGTAAAGCATCATCTATAGGTTTAGGACTACGTGTAACAATCATATCTGGATTAATACCCATACTACGTAATTCTTTAGTAGAATGTTGAGTAGGTTTAGTTTTAAATTCTTTAGCAGCATCTAGATATGGTACAAATGTTACATGAGTAAACATAACATTTTCAAAACCTTCCTCATTACGTAATTGTCTTAAAGCTTCAAGGAATGGTTGAGATTCAATATCACCAACAGTACCTCCAAGTTCGACCATTAAAACATCATAATTACCTTCAGCTGCAACTTCACGAATCATAGATTTAATTTGATCAGTGATATGTGGAATAATTTGTACACAAGCACCTAAAAATTCACCTTTACGTTCTTTCTCAATAACCGCACTGTAAACTTTACCGGTAGTAATATTAGAAACACCAGGTAACTCCACATCAAGGAATCTTTCATAATGACCTAAATCTAAATCTGTTTCCATCCCATCATAAGTTACAAAAACTTCACCATGTTGGTAAGGATTTAATGTTCCAGAATCCCAATTAAGATAAGGATCTATCTTAATTGCAGCAACTTTCAAACCAAATGAACGTAAAAGACGTCCTATACTTGCAGAGGTTATTCCTTTTCCAATAGAACTAACAACTCCACCAGTTATACAAATATATTTTGTCAGATTAATACTCTCCCAATTTTATAAAATTATAAAGTAAATTTATTTTCTAAATTAATTGATAAAAATTATTAATAATATATCTATTTGATTTAATTAATATATTATACCTTATGCTAAAAAGATAATTTAAGTAATTCATTTATAAACACCAAATGAATATTCGTGAAAAAATTTTTAGAAAAAAAATAAAAAAATTAACAAAAAGTAAACAAAACAAGAATAAAATTAAAATTGTATAATGTAATTAATCATAAATAATAAATTTAATTAAAAATAAGAAAAAATTAAGGATAAAAATATAAATAGTTTAAAGTTTATAAAAATAAGCATAAATAAAAGGAGTATGAAAATTTATGTCATGGATATTAATAATTCTAGTAGTAATAATCCTCATTATAATCATATACTTAATTTCAACTTATAATGGATTAATTAATGCTAGAAACCGAGTAAAAAATAGTTGGAGTCAAATAGATGTACAACTTAAAAGAAGAATGGACTTAATTCCAAACTTAGTTGAAACCGTAAAAGGTTACGCAAGTCACGAAAAAACAGTCCTTGAAGATGTAACCAATGCTAGATCATCTTTAATGAATGCAAATGGTGTTGAAGAAACAAGTACAGCTAATAATCAATTAAGTGGAGCTTTAAAATCATTATTTGCAGTTGCAGAAAATTATCCTGATTTAAAAGCAAATACTAATTTCCAAAAATTACAAGACCAATTAGCAGAAACTGAAGATAAAATAGCATACAGCAGACAATTCTATAATGATACTGTATTAATGTACAATAATAAATGCCAAATGTTCCCAAGTAATATAATTGCTAACATGTTCCACTTCCAAGAAGAAGAATTCTTTGATGCACCAGAAGAAGCTGAAACTGTACCTAAAGTAGAATTCTAAAAGAACTTAAATAATAAATTATTTTTAAGGGTAAAATATGAAAATTAATAAAAAAATATTCGCATGTTTAATACTTTCAATATTCTTACTTTCAACCCTATCAGTTGCTTTTGCAGAAGATGATGATAAAGAGTACAGTATAAGTCAAGCTTTACTTGATTTAACCGTGCAAAACAATGGAATGTTACACATCCAAGAAACATACCACTACATATTTAGTGGAACTTACAATGGAGTATACCGAGACATACCACTAAAAAGTGGTGAAAGCATAGAAAACCTGAATATAACAACAGACGGAGCATACAATAAATACACAATAACTAATGAATCTGGCACAGAACATATAAAAATTTATTTATATAGTGATGCTGCAAAAACAGAACCTATCTCAGATACAGATGTTGATGTGCATATAAATTATGATTTTAAAAATGTTGTAACCATCTATAAAGATACTGCATTATTACAGTACAAATTATGGGGAGATCAATGGGATGTAGATGTAGGTCAAGTCATAACAACCATACATTTACCTTCAAATACCGGTAACCAATACTGGTTAAATCCACCACAATTTAATCAAACAAGTAGTATGACTGGTAACACAATACAATCTACAACTACAAGTATACCTAGTGGAGATTTCTTTGAATTACAAGTAACAATGCCATTAAAAGACTTTTCAAATGCAGTTAATGCAAAACATGAAAATCGTAATGGTTTAAATGAAATCATGAAAACACAAGAAGATTATAAAAGTAGTACTGAATTTTATAATAACCTATTCTTAATAATTGGAATTCTATGTTGCATAAGTCCACTTGCACCTATAGGAGTATACTTAAAATATGGTAGAGAACCAAAAATCAACTACAATGGAATATATGAAAGAGAACTACCTACCAAAGACCCTCCAGCAATGATTAATGCTTTAATAGAAAATAGTAGTAATATCGGAACCCCTGATATGAAAGGTTTCGAAGCAACAATCATGGATTTAATTGATAGGAAAATCTTAAAATTAACAGTAGAAAATACAGATAAACCAGATAAAAAGAACTTATACTTAACCGTGAACAATGATAAAGCAGATAACTTAGATACTCACGAAAAAGATATTATAAATATTTTCAAAACCTTCTCAGACGATAATGGAACTTTAAGTTTAAACGATTTCCAAGATACATTAAGTAATAGAGAAAACGGTGAATGGTTTAAAGAAAAATATGAATTATGGCAAGAAGATTTTGCTTTCCAATATTTAAATGAGGACAAATTGAAAAAAATCTTTATAAATACTGGTTCCACAATATTTACATTTATTGGAATTGGAGGAATCATTTTATCTATCTTTATTGCTGCAATGGCACTATTAAGTACTATTCCAACTGCTACTTATTCCCTTGTTGGTGCAATAATAATTTTTATTACATCAATTATTTGTTTAATACTACCAGATGATGTTGGTGGTAGATGGACTGAAAATGGAAAAGAATTCCATGACAAATGGAAAAATTTCAAAAAATTCTTAAATGACAATAGTTTAATGAAGGAACATCCTCCAGAATCTATTGAAATTTGGAATCAATACCTTGTATATGCAGCTGCTTTAGGAGTTGCTGATAAAGTACATAAGGTTATGAAAATGGAATACTATGATAATTCAAGTTATGATCCATATTATAATGATACTTATATGTTCCATTCTTATGGTGGTTTCTTATTAATGGATTCAGCATTCAACACTGGTATGTCAACTGCTAATGCTACTGATAGTGATGGTGGTTTTGATATAGGTGGAGGATCTGGAGGTGGAGGTGGAGGAGCATTCTAAATGCTCTTTTACTTTTACTTTTTTTTCTAAATTTTTTACTTTTTTTTACCAAGTATTATTTAATAAATTTTTAATTAAATCACAACCAATATTAGAAGTTCCAAGAGAACCTTCACTATTAGTTTTTTCACTAAATACTTTAACATTATCCTTATTATCTTCATTAATACTTGAATAAACTGTAATTGGCACTAAATCTCTACTATGAGTTTTAAGTGGAACTGGTGTTGGATGATCTGGTAAAACAACTACTTTATAATCCCCATATTTTGGTAATTCTTTTAAGATTTTACCTAAAATGATTTTATCAATTCTTTCAATAGCTTTAATTTTTTCATCAATATCTGCAGCATGTCCTGCTTCATCAGGAGCTTCAACATGAATTATAACTAAATCATTATCTTTAAGTGCATTACATGCATATTCTGCTTTAGCTTCATAATCAGTGTCAAAGTATCCAGTTGCACCAGGAACATCAACTTTATTTAATTTAGTAAAAATAGCAAGCCCTTTCAATAAGTCTACCCCAGTTATTACTGCAGCATCTATATTATATAAATCTTTAAATGCAGGCATACTAGGTTTAGTTCCTTGACCCCATAACCAAATCATATTTGCAGGATTCTTACCTTCACTTACTCGTTTAAGATTTACTGGATGGTTTTTAAGTACTTCTTTAGATTCAAACATTATATCTTTAATAGTTTTACCATAACTTGTATCAAAATCAAGGTATTTATTAAAATCTTCATCCACTATATCGTGAGGTGCAGGTATTTCAAGTTTACTGGTGTTTATATCATGATAAACAAATAAATGTCTGTAACTTAAACCATGATGCCAAAAACCTTTAAAATCAGGGTATTTATCTTTAAAATGTTTATTTAATGCTTCCATTAATTCAGTTGCTTCTTCAGTACTTATATGTCCACTTGTAAAGTCAACAATTTTACCATCTTTTTCAGTAATTAAATTACAACGGAAAACAACATCTCCATCAACAGTTTCTATTCCTTGATTAGCAGCTTCTATTGGTCCTCGACCTGTATAATATTTATGTGGATCATAACCAAAAATACTCATATTAGCCACATCAGAGCCTACAGGTAAATCTTTAGGTGCATTTATTGTAAGTCCTGAGCATCCTTTTTCTGCAAGTTTATCCATATTTGGTTTTTTAGCTACTTCTAATGGTGTGTGATTGTTTAGTTCTGGTAATGGGTAATCACTCATACCATCACCTATCATTATTACATATTTCAAAATAATACACTTCCCTTTATAATAATTTAAAAAAAAAAGAATGTTAAAAAAGAATAATAATTAAAATTTTTTTAAATTAAAAAAATAATTTTTTTAATTTTTTGTTCTAAGAATTGTTATTAAATCAGTCATCATAGCAGATGCTGTTTCAAGTGATCCTGCACCTTTACCTACAGTTGTGACTTCATCAGCTAAATCTGTTTTAAGTGTTGCCATATTTAATGTTCCATTTAAATCATAACTACTTCCTTGTTTAACTAATCTTGGAGAAACTTTTAAAGTTTTTGGAGAAACTTCAGTTATGAGTTTAATTAAATATCCATTTTCTTTAGCTAATGATACGGCTTCACTGGTTATATTGCTGATTCCTTCAACTTCAACATCACTATATGTTGCAGGTTGACCTAACACACTATTAGATAATATTACAGCTTTACATGCAGCATCTATACCTTCAACATCCTGTGTAGGATTAGTTTCAGCTATACCTAACATTTGAGATTCTTTTAAAGTATCAGGGTAACTTGAACCTTCACTAGTCATACGTGAAAGAATATAATTAGTTGTACCATTTAATATTCCAATTATACTAATAATTTGATTACCACTTAATGCATCTTTAGCATAATTAATTATAGGCATTGCCCCACCAACACTAGCTTCAAATTTAAACATTACATTATTTGCTTTAGCAGCATCATCTAATTCTTTATAATTTAAAGCTAAATGTCCTTTGTTACTTGTTACTACATCTTTTCCTTGTGAAAAAGCTTTTAATGTTAATGTTCTTGCAGGTTCACCATCATCAATATTAGTTGGAGTACATTCCATAAGAACATCATAATCCACATTATCTAATACATCAGTATCGGTATTTGTGGTTCCACAATTAGGACATTGCCCTAATTTACCTTTTTCGCTTTTTGTTTTAAGTAATTCTTCAACATTTAAACCATCTGGATTTATTGCTGAAGAACAAGAATCTGCAACTGCTACAATTTTAAGGTTGATTCCTAAAGTTTCTAGGATTTTATCTTTTTCCATCTTTATTGCTTTTACAATACCTTGACCTACAGATCCAAATCCCATTACAATTATTTTACATTCATCCATCAATGTCAACCCCTAAATCTTTTAGACCTCATTTATTACAAGTAAATCTTTTTCTTTAGCTATTTCTTGGACTTTTTTAAATGTTGTTTCTTTTTGTCCAATATCTGATTCAATTGTAATCATTGCTGAGGATTTATATTCTTTATCTAATTTTATATCTAATCCAACAACCCAAACACCATCTAAGACATTTATTCTATCAAGAGTGTCTCTTACATCAGTATCTATAACATCTCCAATGAGGATTGTGCTGATTCTTTGTTTTAAAATCACATCATCTTTTTCTAAAATGTTTATTCCCATTTCATCAAATTTATCTAAAACTGCATTAAGGTTATTTCTTTCTCCTTCAATTGTGATTTGTACAGGAATATAACCTTTTTCATTTTTAACTTTTCTTTGGTGAATGATTGTGACTAAATTTGCTCCTAAATCACCTATTGGTGATAAGACTGATACTAATTGTCCCGGAACATCTTGGATTTCTAAGACTAAATTCATTCTCATAATTACCACATCATAATTTTTTTATTAATTAATTTTAAAAGTAAGGAATAAAAAAGTCATCTTAAATAAAAAAAAATATTAAAATTTTTTTTATACCCAGTCTGCTTTTTTAACTACTACATTACCATCTTTATCTGTTTTAGTGTTTCTAACAATTCTAGCACTATCTTGTGGATGTGCTTCATCTTTTCTTTCTAAATTTAAATTATCCGTAATATAGTAAGTTTCTTCAAGATCTGGAATAGTATCTAAAGATTTAGAGAAATTTTCTAAAATCTTTTCTGCATCTTTTTCTATCATTTATTGTTTCTCCATTTTTTTAATAAATTTATTAAATGTTTTATATTAATAATAAAATATGTTTTTTTATATTTATAAAAGTTTTTAAAAGGAATAGAATTAAAAATAAATAAATAATTTAAGTTTTCTAAAAAATTATATATTAAAAAAAAATTTTAAATTGAAGATATATATTCTATGGTTAATTTATTAATTCATTTTTAAAATCATTTAAAATTTTATCAAAATCTACTTTTTTACTAGTCTGCTTTTTTAAGATTTTATCTATTCCAGAACCGTATTGTGCTGCTTTTTTAGGACGTTGTGCGTACTCTTTAGGTACTCCATATTTTTCTGCTGCCTCTCTTAGAATATGTTTTTTAAGTTTATCTTCAGAATCAAAGATTTTATATTTTGAAGGTATTGTCATTGCAAGTTTTATAAGTTCATAATCAAGGTAAGGGACTCTTAGTTCTACCCCATTTGCCATACATGCTGCATCATCACGTTCAAGGTTTACATTATAAATGTTTTCAATATCATTAGTTAATTCATTATTTAATCCTTGATAATCCTGTTTTTTTATATGTTTCATGTATCGATTGTATCCTGCAAATAGTTCATCTGCTCCTTGACCTGAAAGTGCAACTTTTATTTTATCTTGTTTTATCATATAAGATGCAAAAAATATTGTCATACCTACGCCTAATTTCATAGGATTAGTACTTTCAATACTTTTTATAACATCCCCAATACTATTTTCTACTTCTTGGGGTCGAATTAATTGAATTTTTAATGTTAAATCTAAAGTGGATGCTAATTTTTTACTATATTCTAAGTCTTTACTTCCAATATTCCCTACAGTATATAAGGTTACTTTTAAACCTGTTTTCAAACTAATTTTTTTTAAGATATATGCAAGAAATGCACTATCTACTCCACCGGAAAAGATTAAACCTACTTCAGATAAGTTCATAACTCTTTTATATACACTTTCATATAAAGTATTAGTTAATTGGTTCATGTAATCTTCATATGAAGCTTCATTACTTGTAATAGTTTTAAATAAATCATTAACTTCTATGATTTCATCATTATATAATATACATCCTGGTTTTAAGGTATTAATACTTGTTATTCCTGCTGCCCATAATGCTTTACGTTCAGAGGCAAAGCCCATAATTTTTTCTTCTAATTTTGTTCCATAATATAATGGTTTTACTCCAACAGGATCTCTAGCTAGTATTAAGTTAGTATCATCTGTTATTGCAAAAGAATAATCTCCATCAATAATTTTTAGTGTTTCTATTATTGCAGTTTTAAGATTCCCACTAGTATTTTTTTTATTAATGATTAAATCTAAGAGTAAATGACTATCAGAACGTGTTTTTTCTTCATTTCCAATTTTTTTTATGATTTCAGGGTAATTGTAGATTTCACCATTAAATATGAGTGTTAAGTTATCTTTTTTAATTGGTTGTGTGTTTATTTTAATTGCATCTTCAGGGTTTTTAACACTTGGGAATATGGAGAGGAGATTTTGTCCAAGTCCAATATTATAAGTCTGATTTTTTAAGTTTACTAGGTTTTGAGAGTTTGTTTTGAGTAATGATTCTTTATTGTTTGTTAAATAGATTCCTGATGCATCTGGGCCTCTATGTTGTGTTGTTTTCATCATTTTTCTTAATGTTTCTATTTTGATGTTTCCTTTTAATCCTATTATTGAGCACATGTAAATTTTTCCTTTGAAAAAAGTTTTTTTATATTTGTTTAGTATTTATTGATGGGATGTTAAATAAACTTTAAATATAACAATCGTTAAAGTAGTTATTGATAAAAAATAATTAAATATTAGAACCAATAAAAAAATAATTAATAAAAAATTAAAGTTTTTATTAAAAAAAACTAATCGAAGGGATTAATAATGAAGACTAAATCTGTCGGCATAGTCAAACCATTAGCAGTAACATTATCTGAAGAAATTCAATTAGAATCAGGAAAATCAATAGATAATGTAACAATAGCTTACGAAACATACGGAAAATTAAACAAAGAAAAAAACAATGCCATATTAGTCTGTCACGCACTCACAGGAGATGCACATGCTGCAGGATGGCACGAAGGAGATAGTAAACCAGGATGGTGGGAAATCATAATAGGACCTGGAAAAGCATTAGATAGTGAAAAATATTTCATAATATGCAGCAACGTCCTAGGAGGATGCAAAGGAACAACAGGACCAGCAAGCATAAACCCAGAAACAGGAAAAGAATACGGAATAGACTTCCCAGTCATAACACTAAAAGACATAGTTAATGTAGAAAAAAAATTAATAGACCTACTTGGAATAGAAAAACTACTAGCAGTAATAGGAGGATCAATGGGAGGAATGCAAACCTTACAATGGACATTAAGTTATCCTGAAATGGTTAAAAAAGCAATACCAATAGCAACAACAGCAAGATCCAGCCCACAACAAATAGCATTCAACGAAGTAGGACGACAAGCAATAATCAAAGACCCATTTTGGCAAAACGGAGAATATTACCAAACAGACAAAGCACCAGAAGCAGGACTTGCAGTAGCAAGAATGATAGCACACATAACATACCTATCCGATGAATCAATGTATTTAAAATTTGGAAGAGACCTACAAGACAAAGATGAAGTAACCTATGATTTCACAACAGATTTCCAAGTAGAAAGTTACCTTCACCATCAAGGAAAAACATTTGTCAAAAGATTTGATGCAAATTCATATTTATACATTACAAAAGCAATAGACTTATTCGATTTAAGTGAAAATGGATCCCTCATTGACGGATTCAAACCAATAAAATCTAAAATAGAATACATTAATGTTGACAGTGACTGGTTATATACTAATGAACAAGCAGAAGAAATATTAAGAGCAATGCAAGCAAACGGCATAGAAATATCTTACAGTGAAATAAAAAGTAACTATGGACATGACGCATTCCTACTTGAAGGTGGACAATTAAACTACCTTATATCACGGTTCTTACAAGATAATATTGTGGAAGATTTAATGAACACTGAAGTAATGACCATTACAGAAGATGCCAAAATAAAAAAAGCAGCGAAAATTATGATGGACCATTATGTAACACACTTACCTGTTGTAACAGAGGATAATAAACTTATTGGAATCATAACTGCATGGGATCTTTCAAAGGCAATAGCACAAGGTGGAGAAGAATTAAAAGACGTGATGACTGAAGATGTTAAATTCTGTAAAAAAGATGAAACTATAAGAACAATAGCAGGTAGAATGAAAGATGACGATATAAGTTGTTTACCTGTAATAGATGATAATGATGAACTTATAGGCGTAATAACAACTGATTTAATAAGTCATTTATTCACAAACACAGTATAAAAAAATAGTAAAAAAAAATTTATTAGTTCTAAAAAAAAGAATTTATACTAATTCTTTAAAAGAACTTTTAATATTTCTTATGCATATAAAATCCAATTACAAGTGCAGCAAGTACAATAAAAGCACAAATAAAGTATTGTAAATTATCATTATTATTTTTATCATTAGTTTTATTCACTTTAACTTCAGTATACTTTTTTGAATCAGAACTTGATGAATCAGGATTAGCACCAACATTTGAATTAGTTTGAACATTCAAAGAATCAGAAACCTGATTTTCTTGACTAGAATCATTATGGAGTGAATTAGTTAAATTACCACTCATACTATTAAGTGACTTAGCTAAATTATTTAGAGTATTAGTTACTTGTGAAGATGCATTATTAGTTTTAATTGGATTAGTACTATTAGTACTAGGATTCACATTAACCCCATTATTATTTGAATTAGAATTATTTTGGGTAATCCATTTAACCGGATTATTTGTGAAATTATTAAAACTTACACGATCTGCCCAAGAATACTTATAATCACTTCCATTAATTGGATCGTTTGTACCCCAATAATTATTATCGAAATTTGTAGTTTTAGAAGTAGTTAAATCAATGAAAATATCTTGAGCTTCAATCCATGCACTATTATTCATAATAATATTATTATTAACTGTAGCTGTAGAAGGTATTCCAGGGGTTTCTTCATCAATAAAGATAGCTCCACCAAACATTCCAGCATAATTATTAGTAATAACAGAATCAAAAACATTTAAAGGTCCGGAAGTAATAATTGCCCCACCACGAGTACCTGCAGTATTATTATTAATTGTTGAATTATAAACACTTAATTTACCTGGCCAATTATATAAAGCTCCACCCCATTCTCTTGCTGTATTATTCTCAAATAAACAACCATAAATGTAAGTGGTTGAATAAACTCCAACACGAACAGCTCCACCATCACGGTAAGCATAATTTAAGGTGAAAACACTATTATAAATATAACTATCACCTTTATAAGTAGTAATAGCTCCACCATCATGACCTGCATAATTATTGCAGAAATAAGAATTATTCACAAACAAATAGGATTTAAGATCAACTTCACCACCACTATAAATACCTCCACCATTGATTGTATGAGCAGTGTTATTTATAAAATTACAATTATCAACATATAAAGAAGAATTCTGGGAATTTATACCACCACCAAAATCTGCACCCCATCCATTTATAAAAGTAAGATTTGACACATAAACAGTACTAAAATTATTTATAATAAAAATACTATTAGCTTTCTTACCATCAATAATCACATCATCAGAATTACCATTACCTGAAATAGAAATACTCTTATTAATAATAACTCCAGATTCATTATAAACTCCAGGATTTAAAATAATAGTACTATTTATAGCTGCTTTATTAACAGTATCATTTATAGAATCACCTGGATTAATATAAATAATATTAGGAGAATTAGTGCTAGATACACTATTATCTGTAGAGTTACTTATAATATTAGTGGAATTATCATTACTTGTTAAGCTTTCTGCTGATACACAAGTGATTGAAGATATTAATGCAAAAAGTAAGATTAAAATAACAATCTGTTTTATAGGTTTAAAATTTGTCACCTCCATTATCAATCATTTTTAATGAAAAACATGTCTATATGATAATATATTCACATCAATAAATAAAACTTACCCTTAAAAATTTAAGGATGAAAAATGAAAAAATAGTAATAAAAAAAAGAATATTTTATAATTTAAATTTAACAGCTAAAGTAGAAAAACCCTGATCCATATCAGTAGTAACACTAACACGATCAAATTTAGGGAAACTATCACGAATATGAACCAATTTACGTAAATCAATTTCTAATTCAGTAACATAAAATTCAAAACCATTATCAAAAAAATAAGTTTCTTTACGACACTTCAAACCAGCACCATAAAAAAATTCTTCAATTCTAGAATCTAAATCAAACATTTCATTAGAAGATAATTCTTTACCTTTAATAACACTTATAATATCATCTTCTAAACCCTCTTCTATAGGATATAAACGTAATTCTTGTTCCATTTCATTAAAACTTTCTAAAATACTATCTTTATTTAATTCAACCATAAAAATCACTCAAAAAAAATAGAAAATTAATTTATAATTAAATTTTTCAAATATTCATAAAAATTAATAAATAAATTATAAAAACAGTGAATAATAATTAAAAAAAATCATTTACTATCCTAAAATATGCATTATTTACTTTCTATGTTTAATTTACTTATTGCTTCTTTAGCAGCTAATTGTTCTGCATCTTTCTTATTTTTACCTACTCCAGTTCCGTACTGTTCTCCATCTATTAAAATGCACATTTTAAATGTTTTATTATGAGGTAATCCTTTTTCTTCTAATAATTCATAATCGACTTTTACTTCATTTGCATCCCCATATTCTTTAATAGAAGATTTATAATCATAAAAAAAGATTAATTTTTGTTTTATATAAGGATAAATGGTTTCGATTAAAAATTTTTTTACTGTATCAAATCCTTGATCTAAATATATTGCTCCTAAGAAAGATTCAAAAACATCTGCTGTTATACTTAATACCTCGTTTTTTGTTAAGTAACTGTCTTCAAAATCTAATTTAACATATTGATCTAAACCAAATTTATGTGAGTAAAAGATTAATGCTTGTTGGCATACATAATTTGCCCGAATTTTTGTTAGTTTTCCTTCA
This sequence comes from Methanobrevibacter sp. UBA417, assembly GCF_002508845.1. Classification (NCBI taxonomy): domain Archaea; kingdom Methanobacteriati; phylum Methanobacteriota; class Methanobacteria; order Methanobacteriales; family Methanobacteriaceae; genus Methanobrevibacter; species Methanobrevibacter sp. UBA417. Next base: position 47,974 of record NZ_DAZC01000017.1, on the reverse strand, counting down.
CCAAAATTAGGGTGCATTTTAAATAAAATGTCTGATACGATCATGTTTAATATAGAATCTCCTAAAAATTCTAATCTTTCATAATCTAAGGGTAATTCCTGTTTCACCGCATAAGAGGAATGTGTGAAAGCTGTTTCATATATATCTAAGTTGTTTGTTTTAATGTTAAATTTATTTAATAATTCGTTCATTCAAATCACAAAAAAATAAAGTAATTTTAAAGCTAATAAATATTTTATTCGTTTTTGTATTTAATTATTTTCCAAATTTTTCAAATCAAAACCTTTTTTTACTTTTCATTTGCTCTCGGATAAGTCATTTATAAACTAATTATTAAATTATTACTTAACCAAAATAAAAAGGAAAAATCTATAATAAAAATTAAATTTAATTAGATTAACCTTTTTAATATAGGTGTTTATTTAAATTAAAGGGATAAAAAAATATTTACAGATTAATAGATGATTTAAATGCTTAAAATTAAAATATGAATGTAAAATAATAGTAAAACAAAACATACACATTTTTTGAGTACTATTGATTTATACAAACATAATTTTAAAGTAAGCATAAACTAAAATCATGAAAATATTTTTCTTAATATATCCCTTAATTTTATGATTATAACAATTAAAAAAAAATAATGATTGAAAAAAAGAGGATAGATAAAAATGATATTAAATTGGTGTGAAGAAATTACAGAACTTGATCCTAGTATTGATTTTCGTAGATGTGGAGGATGGTTAAAAACTGTTGAAGGATTAGATAAAAGTGTAATGAATGGTTACAGTATTACTGGAGATTTTGTTAAAGCTGGAGACTATAAAGAAGAAATGAAAAATGGATTATATCTTGATTGTAATAAAGAAGGTAGGAAATCTAAACCTAAACAAGATATTCGTTTAATCAGATTACATGATGGGAAATTAACTTTAGTTGATCAAGTTTATGATGGTAAAAAGAATTGGGCTGTAGATTTATGGGATAGTATTGGTGAAGAATTAAATGCTAACTATAAACAGGATGAAGCTGAAAAATTAACTAGTTTAATTCTTGATAAAACTGGTAAAGATAAAAAATTAATTAATGATATTATTAATAATTTAAGTTTAAAAGTAGAAGATTTTTAAATTTTTTTAATTATTTTTCCAGGCACTCCAGCTACAATTACATTATCTTTAACATCTTTTGAAACTACTGCTCCTGCAGCTATTATACTATTTTTTCCAATTGTAACACCTGGCAATATTGTAGCATTAGTACCAATCCATACGTTTTCTTTAATATGTATAGGTTTAGAAATTAATGTAGTTCTTTCTTCTGGTTTTATTTTATGATTTGTGGTTATTAAATTTACTTTTGGCGCTATGATTACATTATCATCTATTGTTATTCCTCCTTGGTCTAGTAGGCTGCAGGAATGGTTTATGAAAATGTTTTTTCCAAGTTTTATATTATGACCATAGTCTAAGTATATAGGAGGTATTATGTATACTGATTCGTGTATTTTATAACCGAATTGTTTACTTAGTATTTTTCTTATTTCATCTTTACTTAGTATTGTAGTGTTTATTTTTTGTACTGTTTTTAATGTTTCATCGAATGTTTTGTAAAGATTTTGGATTTCTGGATCGGTTTGTTTGATTTCTTGTCCTTCTTGGATTCTTTGGAATATATTGTTTTCAGGTTTCATTTTTTTTAGTATAAGTTGAATTGGAATATATGTGTTTCTTTCTATACTTATTTTATTAAATTTAGAATGTGTGAGTTTTTCATTTCTTTTAAGGTTTATGGAGTATGTTTATTTTTTTGTTTTTATGGATTAATATAATTTTTTTAAAAAAAAAGTAGTTAATAATAATACATAAAAAAGTATTACTAAAATAGTATAAAAAAAAGAAAAAATAAATAAGTAAAAACCCATTTAAACTAATCTTTGACCAGTAACAGGTTTTTTATTTTGCCAATTGTAACTTCGCATCTTCTTAGATTTACCGAAACCACAAGAAGCACAAACTTTCTTACGAACATGGTAAGTGTTTCTACCACATCTTCTACAACGAATATGGGTTTTCTTATTCTTCTTACCCATACTAGGTGTTCCTTTCACTGCAAATTCCTCCCTTCAAACTTATTATCTATTAGTGAAATATCTTATAAGATTTAAATAAAAATTATATAATTCAACAAATAATTAACTAGAAAAAGAAAAAATATAATCTAAAAAAATAAATATTTTTTACTAATTAAATTAAAATAATTGAATAAAAATTTTAATAAAAGAAATATTTTAATAAAATAAAACATTCCCAAAAATATTACGCATATATATGTAATTAATCAAGAAAAAAGACTATCTAAGGTGAGATATATACTATATTATCTCCTCGAATGAGGACAGTACCTAATCTTCTTGCAACATCTCCATTTTCTAATTCTTCAGCATCATTAAGTACAAGATTCATATGTAAATCAAAACTTTTTAATGTACCTCTGAATTCACGATCTCCTTTGAGTTTGATCAATACTGGAGAGTTTAATGCTTGACCTAATGCGTCAAGTGGTCTTTGAACATTTTGTTGTCCGCTCATGATTATCACCTATACTATAATAAATATGTTAGCTTCCTATTTAAAGGTAACTATTAAAAAAATATTTAACAGTATCCAAATAAATAAAAACTACAAATTAATAATTTTTTTCTGTAATTTAATAATTAAAACAAAGCAAAAAAATAAAGCCCATTTTAAACAAATTATTAAATTAATTTAAAAATAAAATACTTATTTTAATGATTTAATCTTAATTACAACAATAATATAATATAGTCCAATAAAGTATATAAAGGTTTAGCCTTAAGTATAATAAATTATTAATCATATAAACAACAAAATAATAAAAATAATAAAGAATTAAATGGTGGAATAATTTGAAAGTCAAAAAACGATACTTCTTAAAGAAAAAAAAGATTAAAGAAATCAAAAAACAATTAGGAGAATACGGTACACTAATAAACAACAAAGATAGTGTAGAATTACTAGAAGTAGACCCAAACGATTTCGTTCTTGTAAATGGTAAACCATACATCATAATGATTAACAACAAACCATACCCAACACTAAAAGCAGCACTCTACGAAGATTTAAATTCAAAAACCGTAGTAGTAGATATGGGAGCAGTTAAATTCATGACAAACGGGGCAGATGTAATGAGTCCAGGAATAACACAAGCAGACTCTACAATAGAAAAAGGAGATGTGGTGTTAGTAGTGGATGAAAACCATCACAAACCATTAGTAATGGGAGAAAGTTTAATAACTGGTCCTGAAATGGAAGAAAATGATACAGGAAAAGCAATAAAAACATTACATTACATAGGCGACGATATCTGGGAATTCGAATTATAATAAAATTTGGGAGGATTAATATAAAATGGTGAAACTAAGACTAGAAGCAGGAAACATAAAAAACACAAGAGTTCATAAAGTAGGAGTACTAGCATTAGGATCACACCTTGAAAACCACGGCCCATCATTACCAATAGACACTGATGCAAAAATAGCTTCCTACGTATCACTCATTGCAAGTTTAAATAGTGGATGCAGATTTTTAGGTGTAGTATTCCCTGCATATGAATTACCAACAATACATCATGGTGTACACTACGAACTAAAAGATGTAGCTTACGAAATAACAAAAACATTAAAATCTGCAAAACAATACCTAAAAATTGATCGATGCATAATAGTAAATGGTCACGGTGGAAACATACCCATATACCAATACTTAGATTTTATAGAAGAAAAATCAGGAGTAACAATACAAGTAAATAATAGTATTGTAGAAAACGAAGGACCCCATGCTGCATCAGGAGAACTAAGTATGGGTAAAGTACTAGGAATACTTGATGAAAAGCAAATAAAAAACCAAGCAGATACTAATATTTATGGAGAAGTAGGATTATCACAATTTAAACAAGCAAGATTAGATGATCCGGGTATTGAATCAGGTGCACGAGACGTGGAAGAAAACGGTGTATACGTGGATAAGGTATATGGGGAACAATTAATAAACTTATGCGTAAGCAGTGTCCTATTTGATATAGAAAAATTAAGTGACTTCTAAAAAAAAAGTATTAAATTTTTATAATAAAAATTACTTAATATTCTTTTAAAAAATCAATGATATTATAATGTTTTATACCATCTTGTGAGAAGTCAAATTGATCTGCACTTATAACAATCTTTGGGAAATTATCATTAATTTTTAATAATTCACCAAATTCTCTTTCTTTTGTTTTTTTACTATCTAATAAGTAAGTTACTTGAATATAAACTTTTTGATCATGTTTTTTACAAATCAAATCTATTTCTTTATTTTTTATCTCACCAATGGTTACCTTATAACCTAATCTTAACATTTCATTATAAACAATGTTTTCAAAAACTTGACTTAAATCTCTATTATTACATAAACATAATGCTTGACGAAAACCATGATCAGTTAAGTAATATTTTTCTTTAGATTTCAAAACTTTTTTACTTACTAAATCTTCTCTTTTTACTTTATGTATCAAACATGCATTTTCACAATAACTTAAATAATTGTATAATGTATTTGGACTTACATTGATTCCTTGATTTTTGAAATATTTAGAAATACTATAACCCGAAAATGTATGTCCAATATTTAAACTTATATAATGCATTAAATTGTTTAAAACCTTTGGATTTTTAACATTATACTTAGTTACTACATCTTTTAAGAGTATTGCATTATATAAATCTTCTAAGTACATTAATTTATTATCTTCATCTAATGTTAAGAGAATAGGTAATCCTCCATATGCAATATATTCATTAAATATTTCCCAATTACTTTTTTTCTTATTATTTTCTTGATAATATTGTGATATTTCCTTAAAACTAAATGGATAAATTGGGATTTCAATATATCTTCCTGTAAGATAAGTACTTAATTCCCCACTTAATAATTTACTATTTGAACCTGTAATATAAATATCACATTTAAAATCTAACATAAAACCATTAATGCTTCTTTCCCATCCATCTACATTTTGTATTTCATCAAAAAAAAGATAAACTTTATTTTTTTTATTTTCTAAAATTTTTGTAATATAATTGTTTAATTCTTCATTAGTTTTTATGTTTTGAAATTTGGATGAGTCAAAATTTAAATAAATTATATTAGATTTTAATATTCCCTTGTTTTCTAATTCTTCCATTATTAATTTTAGCATTACAGATTTTCCGCAACGACGTATACCAGTTAAAACTTTTATGATATCTTTATCAATTAATGGTTTAATTTTATTTAAATAAGAATCTCTTTTTAATGTATACATTTTTAAAACCTTTTTATAAATTTTTTAAAAAATTGTTTCCAATTATATTATATATAAATAGAATATTCCATATAAACTTTTTTAAATACACTGAAAAAAATAGGAAAAAACATACAAATTTTAAATACACTGAAAAAAATTATAAAAATGAATCTAAAAACTTTAATAACTTAAAAAAAATAGGAAAAAACATATATAAGATTTAAATCTAAATATTTTAAAAGTGATAAAATGGATGAACACATTATTGAAGCATTAGGTAAATCTAAAATAGTGATTAAAGATGGGAAAATTGTAAACATTGGTGAACCAAAAATAGATTACTGCCCACTATTTCATAAACATAGAAATATTGAAAAACTTACTAAAGATAAAATAAAAGAAAACATTGAATTTCGTATAAAAGATTTTGGTATGTGCACAGCAGAACGTGAAATCAGAATGAAAGACTTCTTAACATTCGGAATCTCTGAAATAACATCATCATTAATTGAAGAAAATATTATAGATTGTGCCGTAATGGTCTGTGAAGGTTGTGGAACCGTAATATTAGATAATCCTGAAATTGTTCAAGGAGTAGGTGGAAGAGTATCTGGACTTATAAAAACAAGCCCTATACCTGAAATAATAGAAAAAATAGGTATTGAAAATGTAGCAGATCCCAAGAATACTACAATTAATCAAGTTGAAGGTGTGAAACTTGCAATAAATAGAGGTTTTAAAAATATTGTTGTAACTTTTGCAGGTTGTGATGGTTTAAATGAAATCCAGAAATTAAAAGATTCTAATCCTGATGTTAATATTTACATTTTTGGTGTTCACACCACAGGTTTAAGCAAGAAAGATGCAAGTGAATTAATAAGTAATTGTGAAATTATAACTGCTTGTGCTTCTAAATATGTTTGGGAGATTTGTGAAGAAAATAATGTTTATAAAGTAGGTGAATCTGTACCTATTTATGCTATAACTCCAAAGGGTGCTGAATTTTTAAAATTGAGATTAGATAAAATTGGTGGAGTTAAGCCTAAAAAAGATAATCCTAGAATACCTGAACCATTAATTTAAAATTTTTTTAAAAAAAAGTAGAATAAAATTGTGAATCTCCCATATAATTAAAACGGGAGATTTAATAACCATTACTTATAGAGGAGTCTTCACTATATTGGGTTTCATTGCTTGTATCCATTCCGAGTAATGATTTTACAGTATCTTTAACATTTGTTAAGATATCTTGATTATTATTAGAAGATTGAGTATTTGAATCCCCATCACTTACTGAATAATCAGAACTTACACTACCTGTATCACCATTATCAGATCCTGTGATTGATGATGTTTGAAATGCACCATATGTTGCCATTGCACAGCAGGCACTTAAACCGAATGCTATTATTGCAATTACAAAAAATACTAATGCTGTTGCTGCTTTATTTGCCATTTATTTTTTCACCATCCTTCAATAAAATTTTTGTTAATATAATTCTTTGTATATGTATGTTTATTATTAAATATAAATTTGGCCCCAAATATTAAAAACTTGTTTTTCTGATTTTTATTTTTTTAATAATTTTAAATTTATAATTTAACAGTAAATTTATTAGTTAATCTAAATTTTTTTTAAATACTCATTTTTTTTGAGTGTATTTTTTAGTTTTAGAGTAAAAATTAAAAATTTACTAAATTTTGTATGTACAGTATAAAAATTTAGTAATTGCATATTTTTTGCAGTTGTAGACGCAAAACTTTTATATATTATGAAGACAAACAAAAAAACGTGACTAAAAAAATAGTCAAAAGTGAAAAAAATGACAATAGAAAGAGAAATATACACGAATCAAATCAAAGAACTAATAGACCAAAACTGTATAAAAATACTAGCCGGAATAAAAAGAGCAGGTAAAACAAAAATACTAAAAAATACAATAGAAGAATTAAAAAAAAGACAAACCAAAAAAGAAAACATTACAGAAATTAATTTTGAAAATGGAACATACCACAAAATCAAAAATAATACCCAACTAGACAAAATACTAGAAAAAAAAATTACAAAAGAAAAACAATACATATTCTTTTATGAAATCCAAAATGTAGAAAACTGGAATGAAAGTATAAATAAATTACAAAACACCAACACTGATATTTACCTCACAATCAGCAATAAACACAAATTAAACGAAAAATTACAAAGATTAAAACAAGATTATAAGATAATAAAAATCTATCCCTTAAATTTTAAAGAAATAATAGAATCAAAAAAAGAAAAAAAAGAAAAATACAATGAAAAATTAATATTTGAAGAATACTTAATATCTGGAGGAATACCATACGTTTCTAATTTAAATGAAGATTTAAAACTCACTTATTTAGAAGATTTATATAATTCCATAATTTTCAAAGAAGTAGTTCAAAAAAATCCCATAAAAAGTACTATGATCCTAGATCAATTAATAAGATTCATCACATTAAACATTGGTTTCCCATTCTCAGCAAATAGTATTTCAAAATATTTCAAAAAACAAGGCCTAAAAATTAGTCACGAAACAGTTTATAATTACTTAACTTACTGTGAAGAAGCATACTTCATACACAAAGTAAAAAGAGAAGATTTAATAGAAGATAAAGTCCTAAAAACTAATGAAAAATTTTACCTAACAGACCACGGATTCAGACAAGCATTATGTTTAAATAACACAGAATGTTTAAGTCAAATCTTAGAAAACATAGTTTATATGGAAATGTTAAGACGTGGCTATAGTATTACAATAGGTAAACTAAGAGATAAAGAAATAGACTTTATTTGCATTAAAAATGATGAAAAAATTTACTTCCAAATTACAGATTATTTAACCTGTGAAAATGATGAAAAAAGAGAATTTGGAGAATTATTAAAAATTGAAAATAATTATCCAAAATTCGTAATAAGTGCAGATGAAACTGATTTTTCACAAAAAGGAATAAAACATTATAATATAATAGAATTTTTAAAAACCAAATCAATATAATAAAAGGATTGATAAAAAATGTTAGTAGAACTTATAGCACTTATTGGTGCTGCAGAATTAGATAATTTATTAATTGGTACTTTATCTGGAGCAAATGGTGTTCCATTTTGGATGATTTTAGCTGTTGATATCGTTTTAACTGTAATAGTATTATGTGTTGGAAATTATTTTGGAGGATACTTCCAAAGCTATCATGAATTAATATCAAGAATCGCTGGTGTTGTTTTCATAATCATTGGTGTAAAAATGTTTTTATTACTATAAAAAAAGAAAATTTATAATTTTCAATTTAAAAAATCTTTTTTAAAATACTACTTACTTCTTTTAATTATTAAATAGGAATCTCCTAAAAAAATAGTTTTTAAAGAATAATATTAAAATATTAAAAAAAACAGAAAAAACTATAATCAAATTTTGGTGACTACTTTTTTATGAAAACCATTAAACAAACATATATTAATGAATTAAACATTAAAAAATCAGAATTCATCTGTAGATTAATACCTTCAACTAATGAAAAACAAGCCAAAGAAATAATTAAACAAATATCTGAAGAATTTAAAGATGCAACACACAATTGCACTGCTTATATTGTAGAAGAGGGTGAAGGTTATGATGATAACGGTGAACCTAGTGGAACTGCTGGAAGACCTATGCTTAACATTTTAAAGAAAAATAATCTTCAAAACATCACAGCAATAGTAACTAGATATTTTGGTGGAATAAAATTAGGTGCTGGAGGACTTGTTAGAGCATATAGTAAAAGTGTGCAAAACACTTTAGAAACCGCAGAAATAGTTGAAATGGAAAAATACCAAACAGTTCAATTAATATTTTCTTACACTATTATAAAAAATGTGGATAATGAAATCAGAAACCATAACTTAAGAATAATTAAAAAAGAGTATATGGAAGATGTGAAATACACTATAGCTTTATTAAATGTTAAACTTTTAGAATCTATTAAAAGCAAATTACAAAATCAAATACAAATAATTAATCTTGGTGAAAAATTCCTTGAAAAACAATGAAAACTTTATTTATCCTTTTTCTATAACATTAATTAAATTATTACAAGCTTTAACCATTTTCTTATTATCAAATGCTTTACTTATGCGTTTAATAGCATCTAAGTTACGGACAAAAGTATCTAACCAACTATAAATATCTCCAGGATAAGCTTGTATTTGGTACTCATTATAGAGTTTACGACTAATATCATTAGGATCTTTATGTTTTAAACGTTGCTCTAAAATTATCATAGTAACTCCTCTTTGTAAGCAATCACAAAATGGACGATCATTACATTTACAACGTAAGAAATCTATTTGTAAACGAAGTAATGCTTCTTGAAATTTTTTATCTACTTTAGCTAGAACATCCCCAGAGGATATAATATCTAAAGTGGATTCGCTGAATAATCTTGTTGAAAAATTCATTTTCATACTGTTAGATATTTGTTTATGTATTACTGGAGAGAGGTATGCATTTTCAAATAATTCTAAATCCATTGCAATGTTTTCTATTTTTAATTCTGGATTATTTTTATCTAAGTGTTTATAATTCATTTTTTTAGTTTTTTTGTTCTTAGTTTTATTTTTATTATTTTTTTGTGATTCTAAACTTTTATGTGCTGTTTGTTTTTTTGATGAAATTTTTGTAATACGTTTTTGCATGTAAGGTTTGTTAATAAACTGGTTTAAGTAATCTCCACGTTTAAGTGAATTCTTCACATATTCACCATCTTCCGGTGATAAAAAACTCATACTTACAGCACGACCATACTTTGAAGAGTTAACATTTTTATTATAATCAAGGTCTAACATTTTATTATCTATTAATTCATTTACCCCTATATCAAGTTCTATAGGAATTGGTTTTTTAGAGTAAAAATCATGTATCATTTGAATATTAGTTAAAGATCCACTACTAACATCAGCTAAAATCTCTTCTAAAGTACCAGATTCAGTATAATTAACATGAACATCTTCAACATCACTCTCTAATAAATTTAAAGCAGTAACTTCCTCAGATATATTATCAAATTCATTATCAATTTCAGGTAACAAATAAATCATACCACGATCATGATAACTAGGACGCCCAGCTCTTCCAAGCATCTGACTAAATTCATTAGGACTAATCCATTTATTACCCATAAGTAAAGATTCAAAAATAACTTGACTAGCAGGGAAATCCACACCAGCAGCTAAAGCAGCAGTAGTTACAACAGCAGCAATCTTACCTTTACCAAAATTCTTCTCAATACGCTCCTTCTTATAATAAGATAAACCTGCATGATAAGCACTAGCATTAATTCCCTTATTACTTAAAAAATTCGCAATTTTATGAGTTTTACGACGAGAATTAGTGAAAATAATAGTTTGACCTTTAAAACCTTTACTACTCTTACTATGATACTCCTTTTGAACAAGTTTCTTCATAATTAAACGTTTTTGAACCTCATTTCTAACAAAAACAAGATGTCGCTCTAAAGGTACAGGACGTTGATCATATTCCACAAGTTTCATATTAAAAGCATCAGCTAAAACTTTAGGATTACGAACAGTAGCACTTAAACCAATCAACTGAGTCTTCGGGAACAGATTACGAATACGATTAATTAAACCATTTAATCTTAAACCACGATCCGGGTCTGAAATTGTATGAATTTCATCAATAAGCACTACTCCAAGATTAGTTAGTAAATCCTTCTTACCACTACGTAACATGAAATCTAAACCTTCATAAGTACCAACAATAATATCAGAATTAGTAATATTAGAATCTGGTAAGCTTAATTCATTTTTAGCATGTATACGATTTTGTCCAACTTTAATTGCAACTTTTAAACCTAAAGGTTCATACTTCTTTTTAAAATCACGATACTTCTGATTAGCAAGTGCAACAAGAGGTGTTAAAAAAAGAAACTTCTTACCATTTAAAGCCTTAGGAATACCTGCAAGTTCACCAATTAAAGTTTTACCACTACCAGTAGCAGAAACAACAAGCATATCCTCATCACGCATCACACCTTCACGTATAGCAAGTAATTGCACAGGTAAAAGTTTTGCATCAGGATCCCTAGTTAATACTTTTTTAAATGGTTTAGGAACTTTTAATCTACTCATCTTGATTTCAGGAAACTTATTATCATTCACTTTAATCTTATCAAAAAGTGTTAAATTATTATGTTTTAAAGGATCAAACTTAGGAGATAACATTTCAAGTACAGTATCTAAACTTCCAGTTTTCTGCAAAACTCTACTAAAATTTTTAAAAACATGCTTATCATATCTTCGAAGTTTCATCTCTCTTTTAATAGTTTCTTCAGCACAAGTTTTACAAATTCTTTGATCATGATAAGAGTAACTATAATCTTTACTAATGATTGTTACAAACCCTTCATATATACAATGTGGACAAACTTTAGTATGTCTTACTTTTATATTAGAACTAGTTAAAAAATCTTCTATATCCTCATCATGACTAGCTAGAAATACTGCTTGTGAGCGCAAGAAATTTATAGCATCAGAGGGAGGATATAATTTATCCTCGTTTTCAGTTTTCTTAATATATTTGTTTAAGTTAAAACCTGCTTCATCATAGTGAAATTTAAGTGTTCCTACAAATTCAGGTTCCCTTCTAGTGTTTAAAGCCCCTTTAGGAGAACCTATAGGATACATTTTCCAAGCATTTTTACTTTTTCTTAAAATAATCATATTAAATATAATTATATATCTTATTTTTAATATAAATTTCCCAAAAATAATTAATCTTTTTAAACTTAAATAAAAAAAATAATAAAAAATTAGACAAAAAAATAAATTTCTAAAAAAAATGTTTCTTTAATTATTAATCTAAAGATTAAAACAATACTTAAAATTACAATACTTTAAAAATAAGATTTAATTATAAAAATAAAACAAATAAAAAAAAAAACAAAAAAAATTAATATATCTTAAGTATAATAATAAAATATTAATAAACATTTTTATGGAGGTGAAAATTATGGTAAATAAATATTTAGCTACAATAATCTCATTTTTCTTACCAGGTATTGGAGAATTAATACAAGGTGGAGAAACTAAAAAAAATATTATAATATTCATCATTTATCTTATACTCGGTGCAATTATGTTCTCCACTAAAGGTAGTATTGTATACAGCATATTAGCAATCATAGTATTAATATATTGTATTTACTTTGCATATGATACTTACAAAATGAGTGAATAAAATTAAAAATTTAAATTTTGGGGAAAATTTTTATTTATTAATTTCCCCTTATTAACCCCTTAAAATACTAATTTTTTATAAACACGAAATATTTTTTGATACTATTTCTACAAAATTCATCTTTTTATTATATTAAAATGATAGTTTTAAATTTCATAAATAATAAGAGTTAAATACTTATGATTTTAAAGTTTTATTAATTATAAGTTTAATAAGGAAATTATTTATAATGGTTGAAAGTGTTTTTGCAGGAATAATTAGTTTGATTATGCCCGGTTTAGGTCATGTTATGCAACATGATCATATTGGAATCTATTTTTTAATTATTACTTTTGTTTTTTGGATAGTTCTTAGTTTTACAAGTAATATTTGGGCAGGTATAATTTATTTAGTTTATATGATTTTAGTTGCTTTCATGGCTTATTGTTTACCTGAAGTTTAAAAAAAAAAGTTATTTATTAATTTATTATATTTAGTAATTTTAAAAAAAGGAGAAAGAAGGTGGGATTTGGATTAGATGCATTATACTGCATCGTCTCCTCTTTCACCTGTTCTTATTCTTATGACTTCATCAATTGGTGAGATGAAAATTTTACCATCTCCAACATCACCAGTTCTTGCAGCATCTATTACTACTTGACTAACTTCTTCAACATCTTCGTCTTTGACAATTAGTTCTACACGTGTTTTTGGGATTAAATCTATACAATAGTTTGAACCTCTGTATGATTCTTTTATTCCTAATTGTCGTCCTCTTCCTCTAATTTCGGAGATGTTCATTCCATCACACCCTATTCTTATTAAGGCTTTTTTTACATCTTCTAATTTTGCTTCACGAATTACTGCTATTATTCTTTTCAAGTTATCATGACTCCATTAATAATATATTGTTTTTGATCTTATAAGTTGTATCCGGATTCTTCGTGAAGATTGGTATCTAATCCTTCTACTTCAACTGATTCTTCTACTCTTAGACCCATTGTTTTATCGATTACTTTAGCAATGATATAACTTACACCAAATGCCCATACTATTGAGACTGCAGTTGCAAGTAATTGTATTCCTACTTGTCCTGGATTTCCATATAATAATCCTGATGCTGCGGAGTTAATGAATGGGGATGCGAATATACCTGTTACGATTGATCCAAATATACCGGAACATCCGTGTACACCAAATACATCTAATGCATCATCGTATCCAAGTCTTTCTTTAATGTAGTATACTGCGAAGTATGAAACTAATGAAGCTCCAAGACCAATTATAATTGCTGCTGGAACATCAACAAATCCTGCTGCAGGAGTGATTGCTACAAGTCCTGCTATGAGTCCTGTTATTGCACCTAATACTGTTGGTTTTCCAACTTTTATAGCATCAATAATACACCACATGATGAGTGCTGCACATGCTGCTACTATACTTACAAGTATTGCACTGGAAGCTAATCCTCCAGCTGTTAATGCAGATCCTCCATTGAATCCTAACCATCCAAAGAATAGGAATGCTGCACCAAGTATGGATGTTGTTAAGTTATGAGGTAATAATGTTTTTTCTTTACGTGCACCTAATACTAAGATAAGTGCTAATGCGGATAGACCACAGTTAATATGAACTACTGTACCTCCTGCGAAATCAAGAGCTCCGAGGTTCATTAACCATCCTCCACCCCATACCCAATGACATATTGGTAGGTATACAAGTGTTGCCCATGCGATAATAAATACTATCCATGAAGATGTTTTCATTCTTCCTACTACTGCACCTGATATTAATGCTCCTGTTAATGCTGCAAATGTTAATTGGAACACTATATAAAGCATTGTTGGTATTGATCCATTTAATGCATCTGGAGAAATTCCTGACATAAATAGGTTTGCAGGTGCTCCTATGATTCCATTAATTGTTGAACCAAAGGCAAATGAATATCCATAAGTTACCCATATTAATGCAATTATTGCAAATGCTATGAGTGTTAAAAACATTGTGTTTAATACGTTTTTCTTTTTAGCTAGTCCGCCATAAAAAAATGCGGCTCCAGGTATACTCATGAGTAATACTAGAATAGATGCTACTATTATCCATGCTGTATCACCTGAACTTAATGCTGCGATTGCTGACATATAAATCTTCTCTCTTCTGTAAATATTATTTTTGATTTTAAATTAATTTTTTTTGTGAGGTTTTCCGTTATTTTTTTATTAAAATTTTTTTTTGAATAAACAAACTTTTTAAATTAAATGATTAATTAGAAATTTTTTTTTAGCTTATAAAATTATGAATTTTTTTTGAAATGGTTTTTGATTATTCTTAAAATATTTATCATATTCTTTTTGAATTAAGAATCATTTCTTAAAAATGGATGTTTATTCAAAAAATATTTATTGCCGGAATACGGAAACCACCTTCCGACATAATAATGTTGTTTACAAGAGTATTTAAATGTTTTGGTAAAAAAATAAGAATCCAAAACCAACATTAAAAAGATAAAAAATAAAAAAAACAAAAAAACAAAACTAAAAAGATAAAATAAAAACATAAAACCAATAAAAATAGAAATAAAAATAAAATACATTATAAATAAAAATTTAAGATAAAAAAATAGGAAAAAAATTAAAAAAATATGAATCTTAAAAAAACATGCAAACCGGAAAAAATTTGAAAAAATTACCGGCACAACACTAAAATAATGATCTGAAAAAAATAAAAAATAAAAAAATATTTAAAAATAGGGAAAACACTAAAAAAAATAGTAAAAAAATGTTCAAACAATAACAAACTTTAAATGATAAAAAATTCAATATTAAAAATGTATAATAGAAAATTATACAAAAAATATATATAAAAACTATTTTAAATACAAAACAATTAATATAGGTGAACAAACTTGAATTCAATAACAAAAGGAGATACAATAAAATTATTATCCATAGGTTTGTTAACATTAGGTTTGAGCAGCATCGCTGCTCAATACACAGGGAACATAATAACCAATAGTCTGTACCCAACAGATATTCAAGTAAATTAACTACAATATAATAGTAATTTCACACCTACAAAAAAAAATAATTTATCTGAAAGAGAAATAGAAACCAAACAAATAAAAAATAAATAATTTTATCAAAAACTTTCAGAAAAAATAATCATAAAAATAATTAATATAATATAATAATTATTATTATAATAAAAAAAATTAAGATTAAGATTTTTTTTATAATTAATTTACTAATTTTAATAAAAATTAAACTACAAGAATTTTACTAGTTTAAAATATTTTTAAAAACTTCCAAAAAAAAAATAACAACTTAATATTAAAAAAATTTTTCATAATAGGATGGTAGAAAAAATGCCTGAAAAAAATAGTATAGGATTTAAAGTAAAACAGATGAGAGAAACCCAAGACATGGAAATCAAACAACTAGCAGAAGATAGTGGAGTAAGCCTCCCTATAGTAAAAGCTATAGAAAAAGGAGATGTGATACCATCACTCACACCACTAACTAAAATATCTCGTGCATTAGGAGTAAGACTCGGAACATTCCTTGATGACACCCCTGAAGAAGATCCAATAATAGTAAGAGGGGGAAAAAGTGATCATACCGTATACTTCAGTGGAAGAGAAAATGTAACAAATAGTTCAGATTTAGAATTCCATGCATTAGCAGCAGGAAAAGTAGACAGACATATGGAACCATTCATAATAGATGTTGAATCTAAAGAAGAAAACTATGAATTATCTAGCCATGAAGGTGAAGAATTTATATATGTTTTAAATGGGGACATAGAATTAGAATATGGAAAAGAAACAAGTATACTAAACAAAGGTGATAGTGCATACTACGATGGAATCGTACCACACCACCTTCACAGTTATCATAAAGAAAAATCACAAATATTAGCAGTACTCTACACTCCAAAAGATTAAAATAAAATGGGAGAACATAAAAATGTTTGAAATAACAGTAACTCCCCGTTTTGGAGATATAGATGGTTTAAAACATGTAAACAATAATAAAATGGTAGACTGGTTTGAGCTTGCTAGAAATGAAATATTTAAATTTTTCACACCAAATTTAAGCTTAGAAGATGAAGACTGGAAATTAATACTTGTACACAATGAAGCAAACTTTGTTGGACAAACATTCTTTGGAAAAGATGTAACAATCTTATCATATATTTTAAGAGTTGGTGAAACCTCATTTACCACAGGGGAAGAAGCATGGCAAAATGGAGAATTAAAAGCAGTTGGAAAATCAATTCTTGTATACTATGATTGGATAAACAATGAACAAATGCCAATACCTGAGGACATAAAAGAAAAACTTAATAAACACTTAATAAGTGAAGAAGAAATCGGAAAACACATACCAAGTATGAAGGTGAAATAAAAATGTTTGAAACTATAGTTCAACCACAATTCGGGGACATTGATGCAATGCGTTGTGTAAACAACACAGTGATAGGTAACTGGTTTGAAGTTGGGAGAAATGATGTATTCAGATTTTTCACACCGGATTTAGACCTACATTATGAAAAATGGAAACTTATAATGTTGCGTACAGAAAACGATTTTGTTGGAAAAACCGTTTATGGTAAAGATGTACTTATAAAAACTTACATATTACATATTGGAAACACATCTTTTGTTACAGGCCATGAAGCATGGCAAGATGGAGAATTAAAAGCTAAAGGAAAAAGTGTAGTAGTTAACTTTGATTTTATGGCACAACACAAAGAACCCATACCAGAAGAGATTAAAGAGAAACTTAGAGAACACTTAATTAGTGAAGATGAAATAGCAAATGATTGCTTTTTAAAGAAAAATAAAAAAAATAATATATAATGGTGGTGTTTAAAATTTCAGAATTATTCACAGAAAAAAGTCTAGGAGCATTCTTTGAAGACATGGTAAAAAAACAACCAGACCATGAATTTTTAGTTTACCCAGACAGAGGACTACGTTTCACATACAAAGAATTCGATGAAAGAGCAGATAATCTAGCAAAAGGATTACTTGGAATTGGAGTTGGAAAAGGAGATCATGTTGGAATATGGGCAAAAAATGTGCCTGAATGGATAACATTCATGTTTGCAACAGCAAAAATTGGTGCAGTACTTGTAACAATGAATACTGCTTACCAAAAACATGAAGTAGATTATGTATTAGAACAATCAGACATGAAAGCAATAGCTATGACTGATGGATTCCGTGACACATCTTACTTTAACATAATGTATGAACTAGTACCAGAATTAAAAACACAAGCAAGAGGAAATCTTCACAGTAAAAAATATCCACATTTAAAAGATATAATCTATATTGGACAAAGAAAACACCGGGGAATGTACAATACTAATGAATTACTTTTATTAGGTCAAAATGTTGCAGATAAAGAATTAACTGATGCAAAAGCTAATGTGGATCAGAATGATGTAATCATGATGCAATATACTAGTGGTACAGAAGGATTCCCTAAAGGAGTAATGTTAACAAGTAGAAATATTGTAAACGATGGATTTTATATTGGGGAAAACATGAACTATACTAATAAAGATCGTTTATGTTTAATTGTACCATTATTCCACTGTTTTGGAACAGTTCTTGGAGTAATGTCAGTAATCACTCATGGTTCAACACTTGTAATGTTAGAAGAATTCAACCCATTACTCACTTTATCTAGTATCCAAAAAGAAAAATGTACTAGTGTTTATGGAGTTCCAACAATGTTCATTGCAGAATTAAACCATCCTATGTTTGATATGTTCGACTTAACTAGTTTAAGAACAGGTATTATGGCAGGTTCCACATGTCCAAAAGAAGCAATGAAAGCTGTAATAGATAAAATGAACATGAAAGAAATCACAAGTGTTTATGGATTAACTGAAGCAGCACCAGGATTCACACAAACATGTGCAGAAGATACTTTTGAAAAGAAAGTTAACACTGTAGGTAGAAAATTCCCAAACATTGAGGTTAAAATTGTAGATCCTGAAACTGGTGAAGAATTACCTCAAGGAGAAAAAGGGGAAATAATGTGTAAAGGATTCAATGTGATGAAAGGATACTATAACATGCCTGAGAAAACTGCTGAAACCATTGAACCTGATGGATGGTTACACAGTGGAGATTTAGCTGTGGAAGATGAAGATGGATATTATAGTATTGTTGGACGTATTAAAGATATGATTATACGTGGAGGGGAAAATATTTACCCTCGTGAAATTGAAGAATACTTATTCACTCATCCATGTATCCAAGATGCACAAGTAGCAGGAATACCTGATGAAAAATATGGGGAAATCGTAGGTGCATTCATAATTAAAGAAGATAATTGTGATGACTTAACAGAAGCTGATATAAGAGACTTTTGTATAGGTAATATTGCAAGATTTAAGGTTCCTAAATATGTATTCTTTGTAGAAGAATTCCCATTAACTACTAGTGGAAAAATTCAAAAGTATAAACTTGGAGATTTAGGTCTTAAATTACTTGAAGAGCGAAAAGTAAATGGAGATTTATAAATTAAATTTAAATTCTCCAAATTTTTTTCCTTATTTTAAAAACTTTTTTTTATACTCACAAATTATCAAATACTTTTTTTTATTAGTTCTTAGTTTTTTATAAATATTAATTTATAGAAAAGTGAAAATTAAATAATAGATATATACATTTATTATTACTTTTTAAATAATAAGATTAGAAGATAGGTTTAAACGGATGGAAAGATTAAAATTATTGAAAACAAGAAAAGATTTAATAAAATAATGAAAGGAATCTTTAAAAATATTGAAAATGAAAGTTGATGGTGTAAATGAAAAGTTTTTAGGTTTTAAACTCAACTGTAGAATCACTAACATCATAATTAGAAGCAATATTATTTACTTCATCTTTAATTTTAAATAAACTATTAGCATCAGTCATATTTGTCTTAATCTTTAAAGTGAGAACATTACTAATTCCATCAAGACTCCACACATGTAAATCTTCAACACCAATAACACCCTGGATGTTTGTAACTTCTGATTTAAAAGTTTTTAAATCAAAATCATTAGGTACTGATTGTACCAGTACTTTTAAACTACGATAAAGATTATTTCCAAGATTATAAATAATCCATAAACTAATACCGATACTAGCTAAAGGATCTAAAATAGGAATATTATAGAATACAAGCACAACACTTAAAATTAAAACAACAATCCATTCAACAACATCACCAAACAAGTGAACAAGAATACTTCGTTCATTAAATGTTTTACCTCCATGTAAGGCATAAACTGATAAACCTTTTAAAAGGATACCTAATAGGGCAACAAGAACCATACCAGTTGAAGAAGGTTCCACAGGTGCAAATAAACGACTAAAAGCTTCATATAATACAACGACACAAGCACAAATAACAATAGTACTTGTGAGTACTGCACCTAAAACACTAAACCGTTTATATCCATAAGTGTAAATATAATTTCGACCACGTTCAGAAAACTTTTGCAAAAACCATGCAATAAAAATTGCAAGAGTATCACCAACATCATGAACAGCATCTGCAAGAATCGCAATACTATTAGTAAGTAATCCTCCAACAATAACAATAACATTAAAAAGTAGATTTAAAACTAGTGCAAAGGATAAATGCACAGTAGCTTTATGATTATAATCATCTAATTTATTCATAAATAGTTTTATGTTTTAAACAGTATATAATATTATATAAGATAAATTAATCATATGAGCAAATATTCATATGAAAAATGTTTTAAAATATATAAAAACTAATTCTATAAAAAAAAGAACTTAACAAATAATCTAAAAAAAATAAAAAATTAAATTTAATTAATAAACAGTAATTGTACCCAAGGTACTGCTTGCTAAATATGGATTATCCCCATCAAAAGAACAATCTACTTTATAACAACCAATATTTAAATTTATAGGTAAATTATACTCCCCATTAGTATCAGTGGTAACATAATAAGTTTTACTAACACCATCACTTAAACGGGATAATTTTAAATTAACAATTCTATTTACTATAGGATTTCCCCACACATCACTCAATTTACCAATTAAAGAATTACCACTATCAAATGTTTCATTAAAATTATTAACAATTAGATTAGTATTATAAAGGTTTGTTATAATGTTATAATAAGTGAAAATTGTTGATGATGTATACTGATTATTTCCAGAATAACTTGCATTCATACTATAGGCACCTGTTAAAAGATTAATAGGTAAACTTGCAATACCTTCATTATCAGTTAAAATCTTATATACCTTGTTTAATCCATTACTTAAATTAGTAATATTTAAAAGAACTTCTTCATTGGATAAAGCTTTACCAGTATTAGTTGTTAATTTAACAGTGTATTTATTAGTATAACCATAAATTACAGAAACATTAGAACTATTAAGAATAGTACTAGTATTA
Source organism: Methanobrevibacter sp. UBA417 (assembly GCF_002508845.1). Classification (NCBI taxonomy): domain Archaea; kingdom Methanobacteriati; phylum Methanobacteriota; class Methanobacteria; order Methanobacteriales; family Methanobacteriaceae; genus Methanobrevibacter; species Methanobrevibacter sp. UBA417. The sequence continues at coordinate 26,940 of NZ_DAZC01000017.1, read as the reverse complement.
GTTGATGTGAAAGTGAAATTTTGATTACCTACATTAATTAGTATATTATCTAATTCATATGATGAAACATTAAAATCTGTAGTTCCATTAATTAAAATATTTGTATCTATTAAATTATTATTATAATATAAATTAGCGAAAACTGGTAAATTAATATTATCCTTACTAGAAGTATTAGATGAGGCCATTTCAACAGTTATTATACTATTTTTATAGGTAGCTTTAGTGTTTAACCATGTAGATGGTAAACCTACATCATTTTTAATATCATAGTAAGATTGGTTAAATTGACTAATATTGGTTAAAGGGTTATTTATTCCCCACCAGTTATTATTAAAATTACTAGGTAATGAACAACGATAAATGTAAACATCACTACCATTTAATGCAATATTATTAATAAAACTATTAAAATTACATTCAACACTTGAAAGTACAGATCCATAAGCTTCTTCAACATATACTCCTGCACCATAATCAGCACTATTATTTTTAAAAACATTACCAGTTATATTATTTGCACCATAGATGAATAAACAAGCACCTTTTTTAGCATTATTAGAAATAAAAATATTATTAGTAATATTAACAGTTATTGCATTCCATTCATAAACACAAGCACCCCATTCACCTGCAGTGTTATTTATAAAAAAGTTACCTATAATTTTTCCACTACTGTAATTATTTAGGGAAATTGCACCCCCATCATAATCACATTTACAATTTGCAAAAAAGCTATTAGTTAAGGTTAAATCCCCATTAAAACAGTTTATTGAACCACCGTTATGACCACTACTACAGTTATTAAAAAAGGAATTATCAATTATTAAATTTCCACCAAGATTAGCTATACAACCACCATTGTTACTAGCATAGGCACCTGTGAAATTACAATTAGAAATAGTAACTTTTGCATCATAAATGTCTAAAGCACCACCAAAATTACTAGAACCTCCAATAAAATTTAAACCAGCAAACATAATATTAGTATTTTTTCCTGTTATGGTGAAAATACTTGTATTAAAATTTGTAGCATTGATAATAGAATTTTCATCACCAATAAAATTTAAACTTTTATTAACAATTAAACCGGACTCATGATATGTGCCATTGCTTAAAACAATATTACAACCTTCACTGGCATTATCAATAACAGTTTGAATATTAGTATTATTATCCACATAAATATTATTAGTAGTATTAGAATTTAATATTACATTATCATTTGTATAATTATTTGTATCAACTGCAAAAGCTGAAGGAACAGATAATATTAAGACAGCTAGCGTTACTAAAATAATTAAAATATTTAAACACTTAAAATTTTTCATATTTTCCTCCTAATTTTAAAAATAAATAAACGACAAGTGATACATTACATATCGACATTTAAAAATATAAAATTAAAAATATATAAAACATTCCCCCCTCAACATTCAAAATAAAGATAATAAATAAATTAAAAATAAATAATCAATAAAAACTGAATAAAAAAAATTTTAAAATAGGGATATCAAAAGAAGTTTTAAATGTTTTTATAATTCAGAAAATAAAAACAAGGATTTATATTAGTTTACCCCATTCTATTTTTTTACTAGTGATTTCAGATGCGAATTCTGCACTATAATTAATACTATACCCATTTAATCTTTGTGAAATATATGCTGCCATATAAGTATCTCCAGCTCCTGTTGGAAAATTTTCTTCTTGGACTTTAACTGCAGGTACAGAAATTGTAGTATTAGTAATTTTAGAATGTATAAGTGAACCTTTATGTGCTTGTGTTATTATTGTTTCTAATGGTCCTAGTTTAGATAATTTATATGCTATTAAATCTAAGGGATCATTTGGATATAATGTTTGTGCTTCAAATTGATCTAAAAATAAACCAGTTATATAAGGTAATATTTGATTAAGGTCCTTATTTTTCTCTAATTTTATTTGATTATTCTTAGATTGTGTTCTTAAAAGTCCTTGTATACTTAAATAGATAGGTGTTTTTAATGTATTTAAATATTGATAAATATTTAAGTTGAAATCTGTTTTTAATAGAGGATTTAAGATTATTGCTGAGAAATTTATATTTTCTGTTAATGGTTTAATGTCTTCTATAGTTATTGGTGTATTTGCGAAGTTACTTGTTTGTATTCTTTTTTCTGGTGTTAAGTATTTATTAGTGAATGTTATTGTTTCTTTTTTATATATTGGATGTATTTTTTCTGGATTAGGGAAGTTGTTTATTAAGTTTTTATCTTCAGTTTTTAGTGATAGGATTATTTGATATGGGGTTTTTAAGTATTGGTAGATTTGACTTTGGTAGTATAAGGCTCCACCTGTTTTTTCTATTTTTTGTGTTTTGTTTATTAGTATGTCTTTACTTAGTGGTCCTATTGCTAATACTGGTTTCATATTAATTTCTTACCTTTTAGTATTATTAATGTTTTAAAAAAATAAGAGTAAGAGAAAGGTTTTATATTCCTCTTTCTTGCATTCTTTCAGAATCTGAAATGTTGGAGATTTCTATTCCTTTCATTGCTTCTCCAAGTCCTTTGGATACTTCGGCAAGTTTTTCAGGTTTATCATAATTAGCTGTAGCTTCAACAATTGCTTTTGCAAATGCTTCTGGATTACCTGATTTGAAGATTCCAGATCCTACAAATATTCCATCAGATCCAAGTTGCATCATTAAGGATGCATCTGCTGGTGTTGCAATTCCTCCAGCTGCAAAGTTTACTACTGGTAAGTGTCCAAGTTTTGCTGTTTCTTCAAGTAATGGTAATGGTGCTTCTATGACTCTTGCATATTCTCTTAATTCTTCAGTGTTTTTGTTTTGAACATCTCTGATTTCCCCAGTTACCATTCTCATGTGACGTACTGCTTCAACAACATTTCCTGTTCCTGGTTCTCCTTTGGTTCGTATCATTGCTGCACCTTCGTCGATTCTTCTTAATGCTTCTCCGAGGTTTCTTGCTCCACATACGAATGGGATTGTGAATTCTTTTTTGTTTATGTGGAATTCGTCGTCTGCTGGTGTGAGTACTTCACTTTCATCTATCATGTCTACTCCGAGTGTTTGAAGTATTTGTGCTTCTGCAATATGTCCTATTCTTGCTTTTGCCATTACAGGTATACTAACTGCATCTACTACTTCTTCTACGATAGTTGGATCCGCCATTCTTGCTACTCCACCTGCTTTACGGATGTCTGCTGGTACTTTTTCTAATGCCATTACTGCTACTGCCCCTGCATCTTCTGCAATTGCTGCTTGTTTTGCATTTACTACATCCATGATGACTCCACCTTTAGTCATTTTTGCAAAGCCTTCTTTTAATACGTCTGTTCCTTTTTCCATTCTATAATTCTCCTAGAAAATTTTTAAATTGTATTTTTTTATAATTTTTAAAGTTTTATATTAATTAATAATTTATTTTTTTAAGTATTTATAAATATTTATATATACAATACTATTATATAACTATTGTTATAAAAGTTTTTGTATAAAAAAAATAACTTAAAACAAGACAATAAAAAAAGAAAAAGAAAAAAAAGTTTTAAAATTTTATATATTAAGCTTTAATACTTAAACTTGTGTTTGCAATACTAGATTCATATTCATTTGTACCCGTGAAACTGCATTGAGCAGTATATGATCCTTTAGCTAAATTAATAACTAAACTATATACTCCATTAGTATCAGTATATACATAGTATGTTTTACTTAAACCATTACGTGAATTATTAAGATTAATACTAATCATTTGATTACTTAATGGTTCACTTTCACTATTTATAAGTTTTCCAGTAAAAATAAGACCATAATTAACTTTAGCAAGAAATTCATCAGCACTTAAAACAGTAACAACCTTATTAATAAGTATTGAACCATTAATTATAGTTGATAGGGAATAAGTAACATTTTTAACAGTTAAACCATTAAAACTTCCACTAACACTATATTCTCCAGGGTAAAGGTTGATTTCTAATTGATACTCACCAGTATTATCAGTTGTACATGGATAAATTTTACTTACACCATCACTAAGACGTGTTAAGTTTAATAAGATATGTTGACCAATTACAGGTTTACCATTAATATCTAAGAGTTTTCCAGTTAAGTTTAAACCATCACCATAAGTTTCAGTTAAATTATTCACACTTAAAACAGTACCAACAAATGTCATATTAGCTTTAATACTAATACTACTATAAACAGGACCTATATTAAGGTAAGTGTTATTTCCAATGGTTTTTCCAAGATAACTTGCACTAGCACTGTATTCTCCTACTGCAAGATTAATAGGTAAAGCATAATCTCCATTAATATCACTTGTAACATTATAAACCTTACTTAAATTATTACCTAGATTAGTGAGATTTAAAAATATCACCATACCATTTAAAGGAGTACCATTAAATGTAGTTAACTTACCTGTAAGATTACCAAGTAAACCAACAGTCATAGTATAATTGTTTAAAGTTAAAACAGAATCAATAGGATTAGTTACACTAATATTACAAGACCCATTACACTTATTAATATCCTTATTTCCAGGATAATAATAACTTAGATTATAAGTTCCAAGACTATAATTACTTAAATCAATACTAGCTAAACCATCCTTATCAGTGATTAAAGTATAATTAGTTCCATTAATAAGTACAGTGATATTAGCTTCATTAATAGGAATATTATTACTTGTTAAGTTAAAATTTAAAACTTTACCTTTAACATCGTAAGTGAGAATAATATTAGAATCAGTTTTTAATTTATCAACAACATTAATATTACTAAATCCATTAGATGATGTGTATAAATTGTTTCCAAAGTAAACATAATCTACATTATATGATCCTAAACTTAAATTGTTTAAACTTAAACATGCCACACCATTCACATTTGTCACAACAGGATAATATGTATTGTTAAATACGAATAGTAAACTCTCATTACTTAAAACATTACCATCTAAAGTCTTTAAACAAACAGTATAATTAACACTACTATTAATAGTGCTGAGATTAAAACCCTCAAAATGTGTAATTTTTTGAATGAAAATTAGTGAACTATTACTAGATTTAATATAATTATCATCACCACGGAAAGTGTAAGTTAAAGTATAAACACGTCCACCAGGTAAACCATTAGGAATAGAGATAATTCCATCATTAGTGAAACCATTCACTCCATTAATATTATAATAAATAGTTTTACCAGTTAATAATTTAGTTTTATAAACATCATACAAGAACACAGGAACAGTATTAGAATTAGTACCTTCAATGAAAATATAATGATCCATACTATTATTCACAAAAGTCTTCCGAGAATTTATAGTAAAATTCACTTGTAAACCAGTCCTATTAGTATAATTATAATCACCAACAAAATTATAATTCAAAATATGATTTAAAGCAGCAGTTAAATCTTTAGAAACAGGAATACTAACTTGACCATTACTATTAGTAATTAAAGTTTCTGCAGTTAATGAATCAAAATGATACTTAATAGTCTTACCCTCTAAAGGATCATTAGACTTTGAATCAGTTAAAGTCACAATAATAGCATTATCCACACCATAAGTAAAAGTATACTTAAGATATGGAGTACTTATATTTGGAGTTTGCTGAATCACATTAATATTAGTAGTAACCACATTAGATTTTGTGTAATTCTCATCACCCATAAATTGATAAGATAAAGTATAATCACCAACTTTTAAACCAGTTATAGGTAAAACAAATGCTTCACCAGATACTGCCTCTTTAGATTCTTCACCATTAAAAGTATAAGAAATCTTTTTATTAGGCAATAAATCCTTAGAAGCATTATAAAGATTAATAGTCACAGTATTACTTTCACTATTAAAAATAAAACTATAACTCACATCAGTAGTATTAATACTAGTAGCTTGAGGATTAATAGTAATAAATGTTTCACTAGAAGATTTTGAGTAATTTTCATTACCACCAAAATCATACTTCAAAGTATACTCACCACCAGCCAAATTAGTAGGAATACTAAAAGCCTCACCAGACTTAACAGTAGGCATACCAGAAATTTTCTCATTACCTAACCATAAAGTACAATTAACAAGATAACCAGGAAAAACATTGTTATTAACATCCTTCAAATTAACAATAACATTACCAGAACTATAACCATAAACAAAACTATAACTAACATCCTCAGTATCCAACCAAGATTCCTGAGGATTAATATTGAATGTTTTTTGTTCTCCATTAACAGAGTTATAGTTAGTACTTTCCTCATAATAATAATTAAATGTATGAGAACCACCTTTTAAACTACTTGACAAAATGATAGTCACTTTACCCTCAAAATCAGTAATGGAAGATTGTTCAATACTTTTATCAACCTTATACTTAATAGTTTGATCAGGTATACCGGCACCATTAAAATCATTTAAAGTCACAGTAATAATATTATCCTCTGCACCATAAACAAAAGTATTAGGAATGATTGCATTAATAGTTGGAGTTTGAGAGCTAGCCTTTAATGATGCTCCAAATTTAGATTGTGAATATTCATCCTCATTATTGCTGGTGCAAAAATTTACATCATACATAGAAGAAAGAGAATAAGTTGAAGGTAATAAAAATGTCGGTTGACCATTAGAATTAGTTGTTATAAAAGTGAGATTATTAGATTTAAGGGTTATATTGAATATTTGAGTACCACTAGAATTTGTAGTAGTTTCAATCATATGAGGGGTTTCCCCATAAGTGTTATATTGATTATAATTTGAAGTTAATTTAAGTTTGTGCTTAAAATTTAATTTTTGAGTATAATCATAAGCAGATAATTTATTTTGAAGACCATGATATAAGGTATAAACACTTAAAGTAGGCATAGTATGAGTTAATGATACCCAACCCTTAGGATCAGTTTCATTTATTATTGATGTAATAGTGTCCCCTTCTAAATAATAATTAATAAATTTATCAAAGGTTAAAGCACTTTCATTTTTAGCTACCTGAAATGTTAAACTAAAAGTTAATCCAGAGCAAACAAAATCAGATGAATACGAATCAATATAATTTTTATTAAGATATGACTCAAATTTGGGATTATAAAATTTTAAAAGATTAACTTCAGAACTCACTTCTCGTGAATTTAGTCCTGTATTCACATCCTTAGATTCTAAGAGTTTTTCTTCACAGTCTGTTTGTAATGAATCTATTTGTGTTTCTTCATTAATAAGTTCATTTTCATTTGATACATACATCGTATCAACATATAATTTTTCATCATACAAATTATCAGAACATGTAGTTATGTTAGTATTATCTGTTATTTGAGGATCACTTGCACTTACTGTCACCATGGCGGCAGTAGTTAAGATGGATAATAGCAGCGTTATTATACATATACTGATAATGTTCAATTTTTCATTTTTCATTTCCTAAATATTAATATACTCCATTTTTTTTTAATTATTTAATTTAAATTTATTTGATAAAGGAATTATTAATTCCACTTAAAAAAACCGAAATAATGGAAAATAAAAATTATATTTAATGAATAAAATTAAATTTTTTTAAAGGAATTATATTCGTATTGAGTAAAATTTTTTTTATATACTATTTAAATCCTTTATCTGTTGAATAGTTATGAACATAGGATAAATATATAATTTTTGATTTGATTCTCTTAAAAAATTTCTAATTAGAATAAAATCTTGTAAAAACTCTTAACTTTTTTTTAAAATATTTCATCCAAATAAAGTTATATTAATTCAAATAAGCAAAGGAGTATAATAGATATTATTAAATGGAACTGGAATCATATATTGTTTATATTGAAATAATATGAGAATATATAATAAACATATTACTAAGAATAATAGAGTTTTTAGTAAAAGTTTAAAAAATTGTTTATGAAAAGTTTTATAAAAAAAGATGAATAAAAAAGGTATTAATTAAAAAAAAGTGGAATTTAGAATTAATAAAATTTTTTTTTGGGGTGAAAAAATATGGGTTTTATAATGATTGTATTGGCTGTGATAATTGGAATGATTATTTTCAGTGCATGTTGTTCTGGAGACTAAAAAGAAGAGGGTGAAATTTATTATAAATCCTTTAAATTATATTTGTCATAGGAAACCGGAGAGAAGTTTTCATATTAAAGGCCATCAATTCCCAGTTTGTGCAAGATGCACTGGATTATATCTTGGTATAATTTCATTTTTTATATTTTACTTTATACAAGGTGTGATTCATAATTTATTTTTATTAATATTTTCAGTAGTTTTAGTAATTCCATGTTTGGTTGATGGGTTAACTCAACGTTATGGTAATCGTTTGAGTAATAATACTTTAAGATTATTTACAGGTTTAATAGCAGGTTATGGTTTAATGTTATTTGCTGAAGAAGTTGAATGGATTATTTTAAGCTTAATTTAAATAAAGTGTTTTTATAATTAAATAGTATTATATAGGAAAAATAACATAAATAGAATTAATTGAAATATATTTAAATGTGATTTATAATGGCAACAGGATTTATATTTTTTTCACACATCATTCCAGTAATTTTAGGATTTATGGGAGTACTCTGTATAATAACAGGAGTTATGGATAATCGGAAAATAGCAACTGCAATTGGTATAATATTATTTTTTATAGCTGCAATAAGTCCATTTATTATACTGCCAACAATGTTAGCTTAAAAAAAAAAATTAAATTAATTAATTATTTTTACTTTTTCTTATGATTTAAAAAATTTTTATGACTTTTTACTTATTTTTTTAGCATATATTTACTAATTTTTTTAATTCTTTTTAAAAGGGGTTTATTTTGATTTCACCTTTATGTAAGGCTGTTCCTACTAGTGCTTTTTTAAAACCTAATTCTTCTAATTTTTGAAGGTCTTTTGCTTGAATTCCCCCACCTATTATGATTTGGTCTTTGAAATCTTTAAATTCTTCTAGTAATTCTTTGTTAAATCCTTCTCCAGTTCCTACTCTAGATATATCTAAGAGTATGATTTCACTTGGATCATATTTTTTTAGGATTTCTTGGAATTCTTTTAAGTTCATGTTTAGGTTTTGTGAGAATAATTTACCGTCTTTTACATCTACACTAATAATTATTCTCTCAGATGGGAATGTTTTAAATATTTTATCTAATTCTTCTATACTTTCTAAGGTTTCTGTTGCAATTATTACTTTATATGCAAAATTTAGATAGAATTTGAAGGATTCATAATTTTTTACTCCTGCATCTAATATTACAGGTAATATCATATTGGTGTTTTTGATTTGATCTATATTGTGTCCTTGTTTTTCTATTAGGTCTAAGTCTGCTATATATACTCTTTTTGCATTGTTTATTTTTAGGTTTCCTGCAATATCAAATGGATTGGGGTTAGGTGAGTATATTGTTTGTAATGGTGTGTATGTGTTTCTTTGTCCTGATTTTCCACTAACTGCTATGTGGTTTTTTAAATCTAATACTGGAATTATTTCAATCAATTTTATTATGCCCCTTTTTTTTATTCTTTTTGGTTTTCAAATATTTTTTTTAATTCTTCGTTGAGGCGGGTTTTTATGTATTCTACACATTTTTCTCCTTCTTCGTCTAATCTTGCTGGATCATTTGGAGTATAAGATTGTTTTTCTAATTCTTCCCCTATATTTATAGCTCCTGCTGGTTTTACTCCTCGTTCGTTAAGTATTTTTTCCACACAGTTACCATCGCATCCATTTATTGCAAAGACAGGGTATTCTTTTATTAGGAGGTTGTAATTGATTTGGTCTCCAGATACTAATCCCATGCATAGTTCTATTACATCTTCGTTGTCAATTACATAATCTAATGCGGCTACTCGTGCAACTAATCCGTTAGGACTCATTCCACTACATGAAGCTATTATTATTTTATCTGCCATTTTTTTATATTCCCCTTTTTCTTATTATTTTATTTTATGCGGTTTATTAATTTATAATAGTTTATAAGGTTCTAATGGTTAAAATATTTTTTGAAAAAAAGTTTTTTTATAATGTTTTATTAATTTGGTTTAGGTAATATTTTGTTTTTAAAAAAAGGTATTAAATTTATTAAGGAATTTGTTTTTTTTTGGTTTTAAAAAAAATTAATTAATAAAAAAACAGTTTTTTTATTGTTTTTTTATATGGACCATTTTATATTATCTAAAAACAAGTATATAAAGTTAACTTTAAAATAAATAAATTTAACTTTAAAAAATATTTTTTATATAAAAAACCCTAAAAAAAGAAATAAAAAAAATAAAAAAGAAATCACTCATCCACTTTAAAATGAGCATCAATAAAATTATCTAACTTTTTATAAGCACGATCAACAGCTTCACCAATAGCGTCCTCACTTAAATTAGACAAACTATCAGTATCCAAATCAACATCAGTATCAACATCTAAACGCTTATCAATATCATCAAAAGCAACCTTAACATTAACATCCATACCAATAATCTCTTTAGGATTAGAAATAAAACTTATTTCCTTATTAATCTCATTAGATAAAAAATCAGAAATATTAACTAAATCATTCTCAGACAAATCTTTAAGAACCTTCATAAAAAACACACACACAAAAAAGAATTAATAAACTATAAAAAAATAAGAAAATATTAAAAAAAGTAAAAAAATAAATTCTTTACCTAAAAATAAATCTTTTATTCCACATCAGAAGGTTCACTATTATATTGTAAACCTTTCATAGCTTTTTCAATATTAGCTTGCATTTCTTTAAGCTTTTTCATAACACGATCTTCTTGACGAGACATTGTTTGTTGTCTAAGATTATAAGTTTCAAGTTTATCTTCAAGTTCACTATTAATCTCATCATGATCTACTTTAATAAGTAAATTACCTGCAGTCTTAAAAACATCAGCATCCTTATCAGCTTTTTTTAATTCTTCAAGAGCAGATTCAGTTTCCTTAATTTGAATATCATTAGTATTTTTTTGAGTTGCAATCATTTGAGCTTGTTGTTGTAATTGTTGAAATTGATTTAATTGTTCTTGTACATTTTTTGGAATATCCATAATTATTATCCACCTTTAAAATTTTTCTAAAACATAATATAAATTTTATAATAAATACTATATTTAAATATATTTAATAATCTATTTAAACCTTATCCATAAAAAGTTTTAAACTAATTCATTAATTTCTACGGATAATCTCATCCATTTAATAGCAGAATTAAGACTAGCACGAAAACTAGTAGCATCCTCAGCATCAATACTTAAAATTAAAACATTACCATCTTGAATAATATTCATAGTACTCCTATAATCTGGAGAACTTTCAAATTCAAGTAAAATAGAATCATGAACAATACTTGCCTGATTAAAATCATCAAATTCTATTTCAATATTAGATTTAATACTGTTTAAAAATTTACTAGTACTTTCAAGGATAAAAACAACCCCCACTATTAATTTATTTTCTAATCAACCACAATCTTTTTAACATTAATTCGAAGATCTATTTTATCCCCAAATTTATTATAAAAATCAATAATTGCAATTGGAAGATTATATAATCCCTCTTCATTACCATTATCCGCAGAACGGAAATGAAGATAATTAGAACTTAATTTACTCTTATTATCCACTTCAAAACCAAGCACATCACACAAAGGACTTAAATCTGGAAAATCATTACGAATTTTCAAATCTTTAGGCTTAATATGTAATCGTTCATTACAAGTTTCAGCAGAAATTAATAAAGCTAACTCTTCCTCACCCATTGATGAAATAAAAGTCATTTTACTCGGATTTCCTTTGATTTCATAAATTAACAATAAACCATTTCGTCCAAGTTCTTTACTTTTAACAAGCAAATCTCTAATAGAAGATTTTCCACGATTAGTATAATCATAATCAAAAGCATGGGATAAATTTTTACAAAACTTTCTTGTTTTTTGTGATGGTTTTCTAGATGTTGAAATTAACATAAATAATCATTTAATTCTCCCATAAAAAAAATTTAGGAATTTTCCCTTTTATATTATTTTTAAATTTATAAAAAAATAGTATATATTCAAAGTTTTTATTTAAAAAAAAAGTTTTTTTAGAAAAAAAATATTTAATAATATTTTTTTTAGATAAGTAAAAAAAAGTCTAAAAAATTATCGTGCTTTAACTAGTTTTCTTACTTTAGGAACTTCCTTAAATAAAATTCTATATCGGCACTTAGGACACTTATTTTCCATATATCCATGATGGTCGACTTCAGTTCCACATTCTGGACATCTATACAGTTTAGTCTCCTCCTAATCCTTTGATATTACGAGTTGCAGATTTAACCATAGGGGTTTCAGGAACATAAGCTCCTCCAGTAAAGACTGTACCACATTTAGTACATTTCCAAATTCCTGCACTTACTCTTTTAACATAAGGTCTATCACATCTAGGACAAACATGTTTTTGTTTCATGTTTTCTTCAATGTTCTTAACGGATCTTTTTGCTTTTCTTCCGTATCTTGCTCCGAAACGGCCTGTTATACCAACTTTCTTTGTTCTTGCCATAATAATCACTTAAAAAATTTATTTGAATAAATAAAAAATTATATTAAAATTAATTCCTTTTACCTTTTTAGAAAAAATTCATTAAAAAACCTTAGAATGAAAATTAATTTTCAAATCCTATAATATTTTTTTTAGATTTTTATAAAAAAAAATTATTTTTTTTAATATAATAAAATAGAATTATTTTTTACTTAAATTTCAACAATCTAAATTATTGTTAAAACATATAATATACTAATATAAGATTTAAAAGTATTTAAAGTTAATGGTTAAAAAGCTTAAAAAAATAAAAAAATAGGAATTGAATAAAAACATCCTATTTACAAGTTTCCAAGTAAGCCATCTTTAACTTCAAATGCTGTATGAACTGAATCTAAAATTTCATCACGTGTTAAAGGTTCACTTCCACCTTTTTGCATGGAACAAACACAATTACCTTCTTCACTAATACCCACAGTTAATCTAGCATCTAAAATTCTTTCTTCTTCTAAACTTGGATCTAATACTATTCCATCACCAATCTTAACAAAAGTACTTAAAGATAATTTATCATTAATAGATAAAGAAACCATATTATCATAATCTAATTCTACTTCATCATTAACTAAAGTAGCTTGTGGTATTTTACAATCCATTAAAGCACTCATTACTGCAAGGTTACATGCATCAAAAAGGTTTCCATCATAATCTATTACATGTAAATCCACAAATAGCATCCAAACTTTTTCGCCTTCTTTAATACATAATTTATCTAAATCTATTAATTGACTTTCACGAATTCCACGATCAACAACACGTGCTAATTCAACACTATCAGGACTAGGTGGACCTGCTTCAAAATCTGGTGAAGCCATAGGTAATAATTCACAATTAGTCATTAAAACTCCAACATCAGGAGTATCAGGGAAAGGAGTACCAATACTAGGTTTAATTCCCGCAATTACTTGAGTATCACCTAATTTAACTCTAGCTGAACCTTCAGCTTTACTTATAACACCTGGTTCAACATAAATATTACGGTATTCATCCACAGATCTACCATCAGGTCTTTCACCTTCATTAATTAACTTAGTAATACTATTCTTTGTGATTTCCGGTACAATATCCATAATTATTCCCCATATCTAGCTTTTAAAGCTTTTCTTTGACATTCAGCAATTTGTTGACAACCACCAATAGCTAAATCTAAAGCTTCTTCAAATTCATCTTCAGTTAAATTACCATCCGCTTGTAAGAGTGTAATTTCCTCAGTACGAGGTAATATAACTATAGGAACATCAGCTTGCCCTTCTTTATCTTCAATTTCAGATAAATCAAGAACAACTTTATCATCCATCTTACCAGCAGCACAACCTACAGGAATATCCTTCATAGGAACACCAGCATCAGCAAGAGCAACTGCAGCTGCAGTAATACCCGCACAACGAGTACCACCTTCAGCTTCAATTACTTCAATACTAACCTCAACCATACTATTAGGGAAACTTTCTAAAAGTAAAGCTGGACGTAAAGCATCCTCAGCTATCTTACTAATTTCTATACTACGTCTATCTGGACCTGGTCTCTTACGATCATCCACTGAAAATGGAGCCATATTATATCTAACTCTAATAACACCAGTATCTGGACGTAAAAATCTTCTCATATAAGTGGATCTAGGACCATAAACACTAGCTAAAATCTTATTTCCACCCATTTCAACATAAGCAGACCCATCTGCCCGTTTCAAAACCCCTGCTTCAATTTTTATTGGACGAAGTTCATCAAATTTTCTACCATCGCCCCGTAAAGTATCCTCTGAAATACTAACACCTCATAATTATTAAAAAAATATAATATTTAATCTAATTTTCTCCATTTACTAGATTTCTTACCTTTAGTTTCAGGATTCAAAATACTACTAGAACTTCTCCCATCTGCTTGGGAAATATTACCAAAATGTAATTTAGAATGCTTATCAACTTTATCATTAAACTTTGATTTACCAAAAGTCTTAAACTTCAAACCATTACTATTTTCTTTATTTGAATCAGCTTCTACCTTAGCCCGAACTTCAGATATTAAATCAGATTCAATGCCTGTAATTTCATTATCTTCTTCTAAAACATCTTCTAAATCTTCAATAGAATTATTTTCTTTAACATCCAAATTGGAATTATCTTCTTCATTTATAGAAATTTCATCAATACTATTAGAATTAGATAATCTATCATTACTGAAATCTTCAACATTACTTACTTCTTCAATTACAGAATCTCCAACAAAACCTTCATCATCTTCTAAATCATCTTTAAAGTTTTGAAGAGTAGGTTTAGCTAGAACATCTTCATCATCATCTTCTAAAATTTCATGTTTTGGTGAATTATCAAAAAACTTAACATCATTTTCAGTTTCAACTTCAACTTCCGGTTCAGGTAATTTACCATCAATAACTAAACATAATTTATCCCGAATACGATTAGTTAATCCACTAGTATGAGCTTGTTCATCAATTTGATTAATAATCTCTTTAGTTAATTGTTGCATATGATCTTCACCTTTAACCCAGACTAAACCATTTTGACCAACAATAATTTTACAATGAGTTTTATCCTTAATCATATTAATCATAGAACCTTTTTTACCTATGAGTCTAGGTACTTTAGTAGGTGAAATACTTACTATAATACCTCCATAGAATTTACCCATTCCACGACCTTTTAAACCAAGCTTAGCTTTTTTAACTTCATCAACATCAATGATTCTAAAAAAGAGAGTATCTCCAACATCATAAACACTTTTCAATTCTCTTTTATCTCTCCCAAACACTTCAGAACCAGATAAAATACCAGAATAAGGTGAGTTAATATCAACATCCCACATTGAGAATCTTACTTCTTGAATCTTACCAATAACAACATCCCCTCGTTTAGGAATGTATTTACTTTTAAGAGGAGTTACACTAATCTTCTTATTACGAAGGGAAACTAATCCCATAAGTTTTGAACAAACAGAACCATTTTCCTGGAAGGTTCCTCTTCCTGAATAAAAGTCACCTTCAGCTAAGACTTCACCCGGAATCACTAAATCTTTTTCATCTACATATAACATAATCCTTATATCTCCAAAAAAATTCTTTATTTAATTAATTTAGTTTCAGCTTCCCCTCTAGATATAGAGGCCATCTTATGATTAAAAGCATCTTGTAAACCACCAGGAATCTCAACTATACCAATCCAAGACCCATCTTGTTGCCATTCTTCATTTAAAATTTTGCCCAAACTATTAATTTCTTTATAAGCATGTCCGGTTGCATCTCCTGGAAGACGAACAGCCATTTTAACCTTTTCAAAACGTATAGGTATTTTAACTTTAATAGCTTTAAGTGCAGTTTTAACTTGCTGATCTACACTTGTAAATGGATCAATTTTTACTTTACATTCATCCATAGCATTTTCAATACGTTGTGCTGGATGAGGATAACCTGTTTGTGGATTAATTGATTCACGTGCAATAGTATTAATCACCATTCTACGTTTATCTTCTTGCATATGGCGTCTTTGTTCAGCGGTTAATTGAACTTGTCCTTTATCAAGTATTTGTTTTGCAACTTCTAAAGGCTCAACTGTATCAAAAACTTTTTCCATAGCTTCTTCAGAAGCTTTATCTCCTTTTTTAGAATCTTTAAATATTTCTTCAACTGCTAATATATCTTCAATTGGTATTTCTTCTGTATGGTCGGGGTTTCTAAAATCAGCAGCTAAATCAGCATCAACTAAAATCTCAAATTTTTCCCCATAAGATTCTAACCTTGCAATAATTGCATCATCTACATTAACCATAACATCATACCCTCCCTTTTAAAAAAAAGAAGATTAAAAAAAACAATATTTATTTTAATCTTCTTATTCTACTTTATCTTCAGATTCTTCAGCATCAGCATCTTTTTTATCTTCAGATTCTTCAGCATCAGCATCTTCTTCGTCTTCATCTTCTTCTGGAGCGTTACGTTCTAAAAGAGTTTCAACATATTTTGTTACTTCATCATGATCTAATTTTCTATAAGTTTTTGTTTCAGCTTCAATAACAGCAATTTCAACTGATTTATCTGTAACTTTACCACTAGTTGCAACATAAACAGCATCTAATGCTAAATCTATAGCTTCATCAAGACTTAAATCTTCCTTATAGTTTTCTTCAAAATAATCCATAGCATCGCTACGACCAGAACCTATAGCAGTAGCTTTATATTCAATTAATGCTCCACTAGGATCAGTTTCAAACAATCGGCATCCTTTCTTATTAACTCCACCAATAATTAAAGCAGAACCAAAAGGTCTAACACCACCATTTTGAGTGTATAATTGTTTTAAATCACAAATCTTTTTAGCTAAAGCTTCAACACGAATAGGTTCATTATAACTAATTTTATTAATTTGAGCTTCTACACGAGCACGATCAATTAAAGCACGAGCATCAGCCACAAGACCACTAGTAGCAGCTCCAATATGATCATCAATTTGGAAAATCTTCTCAATAGATTTAGTTTCGACTAATCTACTAGTTGTTCTTTTATCCACGACAAGAACCACACCATCCTTAGATTTAACACCTAAACTGGTAGTTCCACGTTTAACAGCTTCTCTTGCATATTCTACTTGGAAAAGTCTTCCATCTGGACTGAATACGGTTATAGCTCTATCATATCCAGCATTTTGTTGTTGTAAAGGTTGCATATTATTCAATACCTCACTAAATATTTTTTTTTAAATCAAATCAATTCTTATAAATACAAAAATACATTTTTCATATAATAGAGGAATAAAAAAAAGTTTATTAAATCATATAAGAAAATGAAAAAAATACTCAATATTAATTCCACAATAAAGACAAAGCCTAATTCTACAAAAAAACTAAATCCTTACCACATTTTTTTCTACTTATAATTTTATTATTAAAATATAAGCAATTCTTAAAAATAAACCAAATATCCTTTACTTGGTAAAAGTTTTTTTTAATCCTACTAATTCTTGTTCTTATTTATTTATACTTAAATTAGTTAATAAACTTTATTATAAAAAAAACTCTTAAAAATAGAAAAAATTTATTTAATAGATTTTATAGAAAACTAATTATTTAAATTGAATTATATATTTAAAAAACAACAAAAAAAGGGGGATTTAAAAATGAACGATATTAGTAGAAGTCTATTATATGGTTTTATAAGTCTAATAATATTCTTAATCTTTACAAGTAATTTAGGTTATCCGAACAATTGGATTTGCTCTTTAATTGGTGCTTTCATAGTAATAATAGCTTATTTACTATTTAAAGGATACAATGAACTAATTAATGGGAGAAATAGTGTTGATAATAGTTGGGCTCAAATTGACGTCCAATTAAACCGAAGAATGGATTTAATCCCTAATCTTGTAGAAACCGTTAAAGGATATGCAAGTCATGAAAAAGAAACCTTAAATGAAGTAACTGAAGCTAGATCTGGTTTGAAAAATGCGGATACTGTTAAAAGTGCATTAAATGCTAATAATAAGTTAACTGAAACTCTTAATAATTTATTTATGGTTGCTGAAAATTATCCTGATTTAAAAGCTAATACAAATTTTCAAGACTTACAAAACCAATTAAACCAAATTGAAGGACAAATTGCAAATTATAGGGAAAATTTTAATAATAAAGTATTAAACTACAATAACCTATGCCAACAAATACCAACAAATA
The DNA here is from genome assembly GCF_002508845.1 of Methanobrevibacter sp. UBA417. Lineage (NCBI taxonomy): Archaea > Methanobacteriati > Methanobacteriota > Methanobacteria > Methanobacteriales > Methanobacteriaceae > Methanobrevibacter > Methanobrevibacter sp. UBA417. Next base: position 8,684 of record NZ_DAZC01000017.1, on the reverse strand, counting down.
TAGTAGCACTCCTATTCAACTTTAAACCAATAAATTATTTCCAAATAAGTGATGAAGATAGAATAACACCAAAAATTAAATTCTAAAAACATCACCCACAATATTCCCCCCACTTTTTTTTAAATTTATTCTAATTCATAACCCAATTTTTCACCTAAAGCTTTATAAAAATCATGACCCCTGAATCTGTTTTTATTAATATTAGTAATTTTTGTTAAAATTAAAGGCAAAAATGGAGCTAAAGGATCCCCAACAACAATATCATCAATTTTTAACCATTCCACATCACGATAATGATTAAAATCTTCACTAAATTTATAATCAGAAACAATCCGCCCTAAACCTAAAAGTTTATCTCCTCCAATTCTAATAAAAACATAATCACCAATACTCATTTGTTTTAAAAAATCACACAAAGCTTTTGAATTATTAATCTGATTTAAAGAACCAGGATAATTCTCATCTAATTCATACCTAATTTCATGAATATTCTCAAAATTATTTAAATTACCTAATTTAGAAAAACCTATACTTATAAAATTATTTAACTTAAATTCACTCCATAAATCTAGATTATCCTCAGGTGATAAAAGCCAAACATTAAAATCCTTACCCTTAGATTTATTTAAAGGTAAAATGTTTTCACTAATCATTTGATTAAAAACCATATTAAAACTATAAAGATTTAAATCAGCCCCATGAATAATTGAAAACACTTGCCCATCACATCCATAAAAATTAGAAGAGGGTAAAATATTTAAATTATTTAAAATATAAGATCTCCAAGTTAATGAATGGAAATTTATGAATTTTTTTGGAAAAATTAAATGATAATACTTATGAACCCAAGAAGATGTTGGTGAAACTTTTGAATCATTAAAAATATTTACTAAAGCCTTTTCAAGATTTATATAATCCTCTGAAGAAATAAGAGTAGTTGATTGAATTAAATCCGCACCTTTTATAAGAGCATCCCTAATTAGTTTAGCTTTAATAATAGCATCATCTGTAGATAATTTTTCTAAATGTTTACTTGTTGCACCCCAAACCCATTGATTATTCTTTTTAAACAAACGATATTTATATGGACTACTTAAACCAAGTGCACCTGTAAAATTAGTTTCAAAATTTTCTAAAATATAAGCTAAATTATCCTTATCAAAATCATGTAAAAATAGATAATCTAAAATTTCATCATCCCTCAAATTTTTTAATATATAAGGTGAAAATTTATTTTGAAAATCATTATATACTTCCTTAATCTTTAAAGGACAAATATACTTTAAATTATTTTCATTAATATAATCTTTAATAAAACATGTAGCATAATTATATTGATTAATATTAGTTAACATTGAATAAAAATCTCCTTATCCTATTTTTTCTATTAAAATAATAAATTTTTATAATAATTAATTAAATGTATTATAATTTATTATTTAATAAAATATTGATAAAATGAAAATTAGAAAATTTTAAAAAAAGATATGAAAATAATTGTTTAAATATATTTATCTACAGCTGATTTAATAGTTCCAGATAAACCAATAGTTGTAATGTTAATTTTTTTATTATTATAACGAGTTGATAATGCTAATGCTGCACGAACTTCCTCTTCATATCCTCGTTGACATTTGAGAACAGCACGATAATGGTAAAAATCATCAGATTCATCATCATAAAATAATTTCATTAACCATAAATCAAAATTACTAGTTTCTTGTTCTCCCCAAAATCTTATGCATGAATCCCATATAGCTAAAACAAAATCATCCTTATTGTGTTTAACTTCAGATTTAATATCTAAAGTTAAATATCTTTTATTTTTACGAAGAGTTGGAGGTAAAACTTTTAGTTTCATAAGTCATCATCTACTATGCATACGCCCTCAATAACCATATTTTCCCTATTATTGTTAAAATCGATAATATTAGAAGGTACCGTAGATATTGCATTATTTATTTCTTCATTAGTAAATCCTATAGAATTGAAAATTGATAAAAAATCCTTAACTGATTTAGTATCATAAAAATTAGTAGCGCCACTTGTTAAAATTAATGGAAACTTATATTTACGTTGAAATAATAAGATTTCTTTAAAATATGAAATTACTTTTGCACGATATGATAAATGATTAGTTAAAATATCTTTAAGTGATAATTCCACACATACATTATTATCTCGTGCAAGTTTAGCTAGAACATGATTCATACCAGAATCTCGACGATGATAATAAGGTCTTGATAAAGTATCTATTTGACGATTTTCAAGGGCTGCACGGTTTATTTTTAAATTTCCACCTAAACATGAAATGTATTTGATTTTACTACGATTTTTACGTGTAAGTTTACGTAATTCTTCAGGATTATTTGTATTGATTTCTAAACCATAATCAAAATTTATACCTAATTTTTTCTCTTCATCTCTTAAAATGTTTTCATTATTAAGTGCATTTGTATACTCTTCTTGTGAATACATTATTTTCACATAATCCCAATTTAGATTATGAGATTCATTTAAGAGTTTTAGGTCATTTTGATAATTAGATCCTTTTAAGTTAAAATCATAATATTTCATTATTTAAGGCCGTCTCCTTTTTATTAATTATTAATATTGTTAATATTTATGGTAAGATTTCTGATAAATTTTTCATTGCAATTTCTTTTTTTGCAGGATATGCTTCTATTTTTATTTTTAAATGTATTGCATCTCCTTTATCAATAATGGTCCAAATATCATCTATTGCATCTGTTTTATCTAATCTTAAAAATAGGTTACCACTATGATCCATTTTAGAATTTAAATCTTTGTTAAGTTTGATTAATTGTTCTTGATCTGTTTCAAGTAAATTTTTAAGAAAATCTTTACAATCTCTTTTTTTATCTATTCTACCAGTTAATATTTGCATAGGTTCACCAAGTAAACCTTCAGCCATTTCTACTTCATATTCTGCAGTAGGTAAAATATTAAGTAATGCTAAAATAAGTTCTTCAGAATCTTCATTTTCATATATGAATAATCTGAAGCGAATATTATGTATCATAATTTTTAATAATCCTATTAGAAAAAATCTTTTATGATTTTTTTCTATTAATTTTTTTGTTATATAAGAAATAGTTTTTATTTAATTATATTTTATTTATTTTTTAGAAAAAAAGTAAAAATTAAAAGAAATGTAAAAAAAGGAAATTAAAACTTTAGAATTTACTAGAGTTTTTGAATTTTCCGTATTTGTTTTTACCTACTTTCTTTCTTCCTTTACCTTTTTTGCTAATACCTCTACCTTTAGTACCTGCACTAGTTAATCCTCTAAGTGCTCGGTTTTTGTGTTGAGATTCGCAAATCCAGTTAATTTTAGAATCATTTTTGATTGAAGGACTTTGTGGGTCAACAAGGATAACTTCATAGTATTTGAATTTACCATCAGACCATACCCAGTAACTGTTTAAAACTTCAAGGTTCGGATATTTTTTACTTACACGTTCTTCAGCTATTCTTTGAATACTTTTAGCTGTTGTGATTTTGTTTACACCCATTCGTTTTGGTTTACGACCACTGGTGAAACGAGTTTTTCGACGTGTTCCTCTTCTTACTCGAGTACGTACCATTACATATCCTTTTTTAGCTTTGTATCCTAAGGATCGTGCTCTGTCTATACGAGTAGGTCTTTCTATTCTAGTTATGACATTTTCTCTTCTCCAAACAGGAGCTCTTTGCCACATAAGTTCTCTTACGTAAGATTCAGATGGATTTCTCCATGCTTCTTTAATATATTTATACATCATTTTAAGTTACACCTTTAATTTAGTTCAGCCTTTTTAATGATTATAAAATAATTTCTTAAATTATTTTATTTTTAAAATGGGCCACATCCACGGGATATATAATAAAAATAAGATTTTATTTTAGTCCCTAAAAAAGTATCGTTTAGTATATTGTTGATAATTTTTTTGTAAATATTAAAAAAGTATTAATAGTTATATTAAAAATTAGTTACTATTACAACGATAATAAGATTTTTGTTTTAATCATTTATAAGGGTTTCTATTAATCTTATATAATTTACAATTCCAATTATGTAAAAAATTTTAAAGTTAAAAAAAGTTATACGGGCCTGACGGGAATTGAACCCGCGACAACAAGGTTAAGAGCCAAGCGCTCTGGCCAGACTGAGCTACAGGCCCATATTCTCAATCTTTAAAATAATTTTATTAATTCATATTAAAAATTAAAATATGTTTATTTTAGTATATAAATATTACTTAATAAATTGAATAATACTTTTCAAATGCTCTAGCACAAGACCTAATATATATACCTTACTTAATTATCTTTATAAATTCACTCATAAAAAAAATTTAAAGTTAAAAAAAATATCTTAACTTTAATCATTCACCTTAAAAAAAATAATTTAAGGGATTGAAATCCAAAAAATGGATTAAAAAAATATTAAATAAATTCTTCAAAAAGCATTAGCAAAAAAAATTAAAATTTTTGAAGAATTTATAAATTAAACCTCCCAAGAAGAGTACAAAAAAGAAGCACCATTAAAAAAAATAGATGAATCATATTACAAGAAAATTATAGGGAGTGCTTGTAAAGATGAAAGAAAAATTTGAACTAAATAAAAACGATATATTTGCATTAGGCAAAGAAGAAATGGTAGGAAAACCATTTTACTTAGATTACTCGAAAGCATGCATACTTATTGGAGACGAAAGTAAAGCAAAAGTACATGGAATACCAAAAGGTACATTCCTACTTGCATACTACGACAATGATAATGGGGAAAACCCTGAAGCAATACTCTTAAGAGCAATGGGACAAGTCCACCTACCAAACCAAGAAGAAATATTCAGCACACTCATAGAATATTATAAAGAACCAAACACCAGTGAAAAAGAAAAAATGGACCCACTAACCAGATACGCATTCAGTTTCAGCGGTCTAGAATGTAATGTCCTCGGATCATTTCACAAAACTGAAAATGGAGACGTTTACTTCGGATCAGATATTGACAATTTTTACAGCCCAAGTAATTACACCATATACAAACCAAAAGATAAAGCATTAGAAGCAATAGTAAACTTAGGAGTATGTGAAAAATCAGAAAAACGTCACCCAGTTAGTATAGGTAAAGTAAAGTACAGTAGCAGTTGTGGATTCAAACATAATAAAGTTAATGTATACGTATCTAGTGAAGACTTCATCGGAAAAAGAACAGCAATATTTGGAATGACAAGAACTGGAAAATCCAACACATTAAAAAAGATAATACAATTAACAGACAAATTAAACACTCCAAAAAATCCGATAGGACAAATAGTTTTCGATATAAATGGAGAATATGCTAACAGCAACCAACAAGACGAAGGAACAGCAATATATGAAATATTAAATCCTGAAAAAGTAGTAAGATACAGTGTTTTAGACAAACCTAATTTCAAAACATTAAGAGCAAACTTCTATCATGATATCAACGAAGGATTCAACATTATAAAAACAAAACTAGGACAAACAAGCAGATCAGGATACATGGAAGATTTTGTAAGTATAGAATTACATCCTCCTAAAAAACCAAAAGGGGAAATAAGCCAAGAAGAAAAAGACTCATACTTTAGTAAAATGAGAAGATATAAAAGAAAAGAAGCAGCATACCAATGTTGTTTGTATAAAGCAGGATTTGAATTACCAAAAGACAAATATGGAAATCCTGAGAAAATAAGATTCACAGTGAGTTCACATATTTCCAATGATCCAAACGTAGGAATAGATCCAACAGAAGGAATAAGCTACGAAGATGCAATAGAATTCTTCACATCAATCTGGCAACACCACGATGAAATACCTTACTTAAGAGATTATCCCCTAAAACATGAAAATAGAACTTGGATCGATAAAGATTTAGAAAACCTATTAATCATGCTAACAAGATGTAAAAAAAATAGTACAAACGAAAATTTAAGAGGATACAAAAATTTAGAAGTATTAAACAATCATCACACCACCACTACAGATAATTATAAAAAAGAAATAATAAATTTTTTAAGAGAAGGAAAAATCATAATTGTAGACCTATCACAAGGCGAAAGAGAAATACAAAACGATTACAGTAAAAGAATATGTGAACACATCTTCAAAAATAGTATAAAAAATTTCATAAAAAACAAGGAATACAATACAATTTTACTTTGAAGAAGCACATAACTTATTCCCAAAACATGATGATTCAGATTTAAACCAAATATATAATAGAATAGCTAAAGAAGGAGCTAAATTAAACTTAGGATTAGTTTACGCAACACAAGAAGTAAGCAGTATAAGTAGTAATATACTAAAAAATACTCAAAATTGGTTTATCTCACACTTAAATAATACTGATGAATTAAATGAACTACGAAAATTTTATGACTTCGAAGACTTCTTAGACACATTAAGAAGATTCGCCCCACAAGATAAAGGATTCGTAAGAATGAAAACATACAGCAATCCATTTGTAGTACCAGTACAAATTGATAAATTTGGAGGATGAAAAAATGAGTTATTCCGAAGGATTAAAACCAGCAGAATTCGCAAGCCAATCATCACAAACACCATTAATTTTAGATGAAGATATAAAAGAATTATTAAAAGATTGTTACTATCCAAAACATGCAACAGAAGAATTAATAGGTAACATGAACACTTACACTGCCAAAACGATTAAAAAAAATCCTATAAGAAAAGTATTAGCATTTGATGGAGGATATAATGAAGTAATGATAGGTAAAGAATTCCCATCAAGTACTGTAGCATTCTACAGATATGGTGTGAACTATTTCCAATTAAATGACTTATTTAAATTAGAAGATAAAGAGTTTATAGGAAAATTAGATATTGGAAAATTACATAATATTGATGCATATAATTTCAGTATCCCTACAAAAAATATTAAAAGTAAAACACAAAAAAATCTTAAAAACAGTATCAGATACTTTTTATATAATCATTTCAAAAAAACTAAAATCCAAAAAACATTAATGGAAACATTATCTTGGTTTATATATAGAGAATATCGTAAACCTGAAAAAATGACATACCTTTTAAGTTCTTGTCCAGAATGTGGTAAACCTGTAATACTCTATAAACACAATATGAAAAATTACACATTCAACTGCCCACATTGTCATGAAAAAATCTATTTAACTGATGTTTTCAGATTACACGAATTAATAAGTGAAAATTTAGCAAAAGGAATAAGTAGTTATTTAATGAATACTTTAGAACAATTCCTTATAATTCATTACATTCACATACTTATGGATGTTGCTCCAAGTTTACTTAAAGAATCATTATTTATTAAAGATGGACCTTTAGCATTTTTTGGTGTTACAAGTAATATGAGCAAACCAATGAGAGAACTCATAACTTACTTAGAACATACTTATGATTTGTTTTTAGTAGGTGTGGAAAAAAGTGGAGAATTTGTGGACCATGCACATGAAATAAGTCAATTATTCGAACCTGGAACCTATATCATACCAGATAATGAATATATCTATAAATACATAATATTTGGTGAAGAAAACATTAACCAACCTTATGGTAGTACTACATATTATAGTAATAAAATTATTTATAAATCAACTAAAAATAAGGTTTTTGTATTAGATATACCTTCAAGTCATCGTTTAAGCAAACCTTGTAAAAATGATTTTAAAAATATTGATATAATTTTAAACAATTTAGATAAATTGAAAAATGATCGTTTTGATAATGCTTTATTACCTATTAGTTTAATTAATCAAAATGTAAGTATTTCTCAATCTGTTAGTGGAAATATTCTTAAACATCATGCAGAAACAAGTTTATCTTAATAAAAAAAAAATAAGAAAAGTAAAAAAAGGTTAGATAAAAAAATAATTTTTAATTAAAGATTATCATACCTATAATTGTGATAAACATCACTATGATCACCATCCCCACTAACTCTTCCATTTGGATCAATATATGCTTTAGATTCATCAGTATGTTGAATTTGTGACATGTCCCCTGAATCACGAGCTTTTTGACAACTATCACAACATATTCTACCCCATTTTCCCGGAACTACCTTACCACAATATACACACTCCAAAAGTTTCAGGCCCATTTGAACTACTTGAAATAGAACTATCACTGTTACTGGATTTTGTTCCTTGTGAAATTAAACTAGTAACAATCAAATCTTGTGAAAGAGTGGAACTTTTATATCCATCAACACCATTAAAATTTGATAGTATAGAATAATTTCCTGAAGGTAAATTTATAGGTAAAAATACTACTCCATTATTATCTGTTGTAAGATTGTATTCTTTAAATTGATTATTAGAATTATTTATAGTTAAACTAACATTTTTATTTGTTAATTTATTGCCCTCATTATCAGATAATGTTACTGTGAAATTTTCTCCTTGATTAATAGTAGTGGCAGAATCCACAAGATTGGTTTCAACTCCAGAAGATAAAGCCCATATAGATGCACAAGAAATTACTACAATTGCTACTACACATACACATAACAAAATTAGTTTATTAAATTCCATGAAAAAATCACTCCCTCTAAATATAATTTAAAAACAATTTACTCTTTTTTTTAAAAAAAGAGGATGACTCATAATTATTTTGTTTTTTATTTTTTTGCTTGCTTATTTTTTAGTTAATTT